>JAFYHV010000039.1 GCA_017538995.1 Lachnospiraceae bacterium
CATAATGACTGGAAAAAGCTACATCAGGATTATCTTGAATCCGGTGTTACAAAAGTGGAGTTTTCAAAAATGCTGGGAGTACATCCCACTACTGTCTACAAACAGTTTGCAAAGTTTGAACAAAAGCCAAAAGAAGATGATGATAAAACTGTATATCCGGAAATCGTACCGGTAACTATATTGCCTTCTGAACAGGTTCAAAAACAAGAAGAACTTTCAAATACAGGAAATGTGATTATTTCAGTTGGGAAGTACAATATAACAGTAGAAAATAAAACGCCGGTAACTCTGTTAAAGGATGTACTTTCCGTGGTGGGTGAATTATGTTGAGATTGTCTCCCTCTGCCAAAGTATATCTTGCATGCGGTCCGACTGATATGAGAAATAACATTGATGGACTGCTTCTTCTCATAAAGTTCCGCTTAAAGCTTGATCCCTTTGAGCCTGCGTTCTTTGTATTCTGCAATAGGCAGAAAAACAAACTTAAGATCCTGTTTTGGGATAAGAACGGATACTGGCTCTATTACAAAAGATTGGAAAGTGAACGTTTCAATTGGCCTGAAAAAGTTGGGAACGGTCAATCCATTGCTGTTACAGAACAACAATTATCATGGCTTCTCGATGGACTTAGACTGGATGAACCGGATGCTCATAAGGAATTTTTAGGAAGAAAAATAACATAAAATGTCAAGCAAAAAGCCTCGAAAAAGTGCCGAAAATATGCGCTTTTCAGGGCTTTTTTCGTTTGTGTTGCGAATAGAAAAATCGCATGTTTTTCCGTATAATCATGGTATGACAAATCCGCAGAATAACGTGACTAACGGCATAAATTTACTAAGTCGCGAAGAACTTGAAAAACAGAATAGAATTCTTTCACAGCAGCTTGCAGAGACAAAAGCTAAGCTCAACTGGTATGAAGAGCAATACAGACTCTCTAAAGAAAAACAGTTTGGTCGTTCTTCAGAAAAAGATCTTGCCGGACAGATGAACCTCTCGGACGTTTTTCCTTTATTCAACGAAGCGGAAACTTTCAGAGAAATGATAAACACTGAGCCCAAAGAAGAAGATCTTCCTAGCGAACAGGACTCTGATGAAGGTAAGCGCAAACGCAGAAAAAAGGATACTAAGAACCTTACGGTTGTTATTGATACATACGAACTTCCTATTGAGGATCAGATATGTCCAAAATGCGGTGCTCCTCTTCATGTAATGAAAGAAAAAGTACGCACAGAAATAGAGGTAATCCCCGCAAAAGTTGTTGCTCACAAATATGTCACATATGTATATGCATGCAGAAACTGCGAGAAAAATGGAGATACAACTATAATAACTGCTCCCGGTGCAAGGACTCCAATGATAGAGAAATCTATGGCAAGTCCTTCACTTATGGCTGATGCCATCACTAAGAAATATATGGATGCACTGCCTCTTTACAGACAGGAACGAAGCTATAAGCATTACGGGATAAATATAACAAGAAACAATCTGTGTAATTGGTCCATAACAGTTGCAAACAATTACTTCAAACTCATAACGGAACGTATGAAAAAGATCTTGTTTGATGAGCACGTTATCCATTGCGATGAGACTGAAGTTGAGGTTTTATGTGAGCCGGATCGTCCCGCACACGTAAAATCTCGTGTTTGGGTTCTTACTTCGGGTGAATACCTTAAAGATAAGAATATCTCTCTTTACAGATATACCGAAGGGAGGGCTCGCATAGATGCTGAAGCCGTTCTAAAAGGTTATACCGGGTATATAATGTGCGACGGCTATTCAGTCTATGATGCGATAACCAAGCCAAAGGGTGATAAGCCCGCAATGGATGTAAAGCCTGTAGCATGTCTTGTGCATGTAAGACGTAAGTTTGCAGATGCCCTTAAGCTCTTAGCACCTGAAGACAGACCGGGCACCGGAGTACAGGAAGCAGTAGATAGGCTGGCTGCTATCTTTAATAAAGATAACAGTTTAAATAATCTTTCTCCTGAAGAAAGAAAAGAAAAAAGAATACACGGGGATACAAAACTTCCCTCCGATAAGCGCGGAAAGAGTCTCTATGACCTTATCGACGATTTCTTTGTGTGGGTAAAATCGGAATATGACGAGGCGCTACATCAAACGCATTACGGGAAAGCATTAAAATACGCTATTGATGAAGAAGAAAAAGTAAGAAGAGTCTTTGAAGACGGGCGCCTTGAACTTGATAATAACCTTGCTGAGAGAGCCGTAAAGCCATTTGTCATAGGCCGTAAGAACTGGCTGTTTTCCAATACGCCTGCAGGAGCTGACGCAAGCTGCATTCTTTACAGTATTGTGCAATCAGCAATGAATAACGGATTGATTCCCTTTGAATATATAAAATATCTTTTGGAAGAAATGCCTGGGAAGGCACTGACAGATGAATATCTTGATACGCTGCTCCCGTGGTCAAAAGAACTCCCTGAATATATAAAAGTACCGAGCGATAACTGATCCGCAAGGTACTTTTTTGATGTTATGATATGGAAAAGTCATTATAATAGAATATATATCTGAATACAATGTGTCGTTTATGAGACGCTTAC
>JAFYHV010000040.1 GCA_017538995.1 Lachnospiraceae bacterium
AGATAATTGAAGTATTATTAAAAAACTCACCCTCAGAAACTGATAACGTTGACACACATTTGCAAGGAGGATTTAATGGAGTTTAGAGAAATTTTTGACACGATACCCGAGAAGTTTGACAAGTTCAGACCGCGTTACAGCAAGGAGCTTTTCGATTACCTGATTGATTATGCGAAGGTTGGTCCGGGGAAAGACGTACTTGAAATAGGTCCCGGCACAGGGCAGGCGACCGATCCGATTCTTAATACAGGATGCAATTACAATGCGATAGAATTAGGCGAGCATCTGTATGCGAAGATGAAGGAAAAGTACGGAAAATTCGACAATTTCAGTATCGTGAACGACGATTTCATCACACACGATTTTAAGGACCAAAAGTTTGATATGATTTATTCGGCAGCCACGATTCAGTGGATTCCCGAAGAAGTCGCTTTTTCGAAAACATTCGAACTTTTAAAGCCCGGCGGAACGCTTGCAATGATGCTTGTTTTAGGCGATTACAAGTCAAGCAACGAAGAACTTTTTAACAAGATTCAGAGTGTATATGATGCATATTTTAAGCCTGATACGGTGTACACACATCACGGCTTCGGATATACGAATGCACCTTCGTACGGATACACGGAAGTAGAGCGAAAAGAGTTCTACGGAAAGCGTGAAATGACGGCTGACGAGTATGTACTTTTCAGCGGTACACACTGCGATCACATGGTGATTCCCGAGCCCTACAATACACAGTTTTTCGAGGGTTTAAGAAGCGCAGTTTTAGAGTATGGAAACAAGGTTGTTTTCAATGATACATATGTACTTTATCTGACGAAAAAACCCTTATAAAAGGATGAAAAAATGAGACTTGCGGCATATCAGTTCGACGTAAGCGGCGATGTAAAAAAGAATACTGAAAAAATCATAAATGCGGTGGTAAAAGCGGCAGAAAACAAGGCTGATTTTATCGCCTTTCCCGAGTGCGCGATTTCGGGTTATCCGCCCACTGATTTGGCAAGTTCAAAAGACTTTGATTTAAAGGCACTTCCTGCAGTTTTAAAAGAGCTGCAGGAGTTGTCTGATGCTCATAAAATAACCATTCTTGTCGGCAGTATTGCCTTCGACGAAACGTATGTAAACAGAGCGTTTTTAATCGCTCCTAAAAGAGATATAAGACACTACGACAAACGCGCTTTATACGGCTGGGATTCTGAAAATTTTGCTCGCGGAAATAATGACGGAATCTTCGAAATCAACGGACTTAAAGTCGGTGTCAGAATATGCTTTGAAGCCAGATTTCCGGAGTATTTCAGAGAACTTTATAAAGAAAATACAGACCTTAACGTAGTTATTTTTTATGCGGTTTCGGACACTGATGAAACCGATAAATACAATGTGTTAAGAAGCCACTTGATTTCAAGGGCTGCAGAGAATGTAACACCAATTTTGTCCGTCGATGCAATCACGCCTTTTCAGAGTGCACCCACATGTTTTATAAACGCATCTGGCAAAGTTCTTAAAGAGCTTGACAGAAATAAGGAAGAGATTCTCTTTTATGATTTTGAAAAAAGTGAGCTAAACTTCGGTGAGCTAGGGCGTAAACGCGAGTCTGACCACCTGCTCGGACTTGAATAAGTTTTCTTATCAATTTATAATATAAAGTTGATATATTAAAAGAGGTAGATATGGAAAACAATCAGAACAATTCAAATAAAAACAATAACAACAACAGAAGATCCGGCGGATTTTTTACGTACCTGATCTTTTTTATGCTGTTGATTCTTCTTGCAATCTGGGTCTTCAGATTTTTCAGAAAAGACAATTCGACCGAGATTACTTACAATGAATTTTTGCAGATGGTTGAACAGCAGAAAATCGAAAAGGTCATCATTCATTCAGATACGATTGAGATAAAAGAAACAGGCGACGAAAACAGTGTCAGTTCGCTTTTCTTCGGCTCATCAAAACCGTCGCTTTACACAGGCAAGGTTGAAGAGGATGACACACTTACGGCGAGACTGCTCGAAAAGGGCATCACCGTCGAAGGCGAGATACCTGATAACTCCATGCAGGTCTGGTATTTTATATTCTCGTACATTCTTCCTGTAGTTATTTTCCTTGGCATCGGTTTTCTTCTTTTCAGACGTCTCGGAGGTTCGGACGGAGTCGGCGGAATTATGAATGTCGGTAAGTCAAACGCCAAGGTTTATGTGCAGAAAGAAACCGGCAAAACCTTCAAGGATGTTGCGGGCGAGGACGAGGCTATCGAGTCACTTCAGGAAGTGGTTGATTTCCTTCACAACCCTGACAAATATGTAAAAATCGGTGCGAAATTACCTAAAGGTGCGCTTCTTGTAGGCCCTCCCGGAACAGGTAAAACGCTCCTTGCAAAAGCAGTTGCAGGCGAAGCGCATGTGCCTTTCTTCTCCCTCACAGGTTCAGATTTCGTGGAACTCTATGTCGGTGTCGGCGCATCCAGAGTAAGAGATTTATTTAAGGAAGCGGAGAAAAACGCTCCCTGTATTATTTTCATAGATGAAATCGATGCAATCGGCCGTAGCCGTGATTCAAAATACGGCGGCGGAAACGAGGAAAGAGAGCAGACTTTAAACCAGTTGCTTTCCGAGATGGACGGTTTCGACGGCAAGAAAGGTATCATTATTTTAGCCGCTACCAACAGACCTGAAATCCTTGACAAAGCACTCCTTCGTCCCGGCCGTTTCGACAGAAGAATTATCGTTGAAAAGCCCGATCTTAAGGGCAGAGTAGAAATCTTAAAAGTTCACGCAAAGGACGTTAAATTAGACGAAACCGTAGACTTTGAAGAAATTGCTCTTGCAACCAGCGGTGCGGTAGGTTCGGATCTTGCAAACATGATCAACGAAGCTGCCATCAACGCGGTTAAAAACAAGAGAGAATTCGTATCTCAGAAAGACCTTTTCAATGCCGTTGAAGTAGTGCTTGTCGGCAAAGAAAAGAAAGACAGAATTTTATCGGAACAGGAAAGAAAAATCGTGTCCTATCACGAGGTCGGACATGCGCTTCTTTCCGCGCTTCAGAAGAACTCAGAGCCTGTTCAGAAAATCACCATCGTGCCCCGTACAATGGGCGCGCTCGGCTATGTAATGCAGGTTCCCGAGGAAGAAAAATATCTTAATACAAAAGAAGAATTACACGACATGATCGTCGGTTTCTTAGGCGGACGTGCTGCAGAAGAAATCGTATTCGGCTCCGTTACAACAGGTGCTTCAAACGATATCGAAAAGGCTACAAGCATCGC
>JAFYHV010000001.1 GCA_017538995.1 Lachnospiraceae bacterium
ATTAATTATACTATATGTTAAAATATAAATGTATTTGTTCTTTATCTAGAAAACTTAAAAAGCGAGGGGTTATATGAAAACAATCGAAGAAATCAGAGAAATCATCTCAACTTTAACATTGGAAGAAAAAGCTTCCCTGTGCTCAGGCGAAACTTTCTGGCTTACCAAGAAAATTCCCGGCAAAGATATACCCGTAATTATGGTGTCCGACGGTCCTGTCGGTTTAAGAAAACAGGAAAATGTTGAGGACCATCTCGGAATGAACGAGTCCATTAAGGCCGTCTGCTTCCCCGCAGGCGTTGGTATGGCTGCTACATTTAATAAAGAACTCTATGGAAAGATGGGCGAGACTCTCGGTGAAGAATGCAGAGCCGAAAATGTTGCTGTTATTTTAGGACCGGCCGTTAATATCAAACGCTCTCCTCTCTGCGGACGTAATTTCGAATATTTATCCGAAGATCCTTTCCTTGCAAGCGAAATGTCTACTTCATACGTAAAAGGAGTTCAAAGCAAACATGTTGGCACTTCAATCAAGCACTTTGCTGTTAACAATATGGAGACAAGACGTTTCTCCGCATCCAGCAATCTTTCAGAACGTGCTTTAAGAGAAATCTATCTCGCTGCTTTTGAAGGTCCTGTAAAAAATGCTCAGCCCTGGACTGTTATGTGTTCTTATAACCGTATCAATGGCGAACTTGCCAGCCAGAACAAAATGCTTTTAACAGATATTCTTCGTGATGACTGGGGCTTCAAAGGAAATGTGGTCAGTGACTGGGGAGCTGTAAGCAATCGTGCTAAAGCACTTGAGGCAGGTTTGAATCTTGAAATGCCTACATCATACGGTGAGAATGATGCAATGCTTGTCGAAGCAGTTAAGCGTGGCGAATTAGATGAAAGCTTATTAGATAAGAACTGCGAATCTTTGCTCAAACTCATCTATGACGCATATGACAATATCGGAAACAGCGATGAATTTAAGTTTGACAGAGACGAGCATCATGAAATTGCAAAGAATATCGCTGCAGAAACATTCGTATTATTAAAGAATGAAGGAAATGTTCTTCCTTTAAATAAGAATACGAAGATTGCAGTTGTAGGCGCTTATGCCAAAACTCCCAGATTCCAGGGTGGCGGAAGTGCTCATATCAACTGTCATAAAATCACAAGTTTCCTTGATGCTTGCAGTGAGAATGGTCTGGCAGATATCAAGTTTGCCGAAGGCTTCTCTCCTGTTGCCGATGACTTTGACGAAAATCTTTGTAACGAAGCAGTTGCAATTGCAAAAGAAGCTGATGTTACACTTATCTTTGCAGGCCTTCCGGATATATTCGAGTCAGAAGGTTACGATCGTAAGCATATGAACATGCCTTCATGCCAGTTAAAGGTAATTGACGAAGTATCAAAGGTTGCAAAGAAAACTGTAATCGTTCTTCATAATGGATCACCCATAGAAATGCCTTTCGTTAATAATGTAGATGCTATCCTTGAGTGTTATCTTGGCGGTCAGGCAGTTGGCGGAGCCCAGTTTGATGTTATCTTCGGAGACAAATCTCCGAGCGGCCGTCTTGCAGAAACTTTCCCTATTAGGCTCGAAGACAATCCTTCATATATCAACTTCCCGGGATACAAAGACAATGTTAATTATGCTGAAGATATATTCGTTGGCTACAGATATTATGACAAAAAGAAAATGGATGTACTCTTTCCCTTCGGATTCGGTTTGAGCTATACAGAGTTTAAATATGAAAATTTGAAATTGTCTTCAAATAACGAAGGCGCAACGACTTCTAGCGATAATATATTAAGTATAGATGAGAATGATGGTCTTACTGTAACTGTAGATGTAACCAATATTGACTCCGTAAAAGCCAAAGAAGTCGTTCAATTATATGTGAAGAACTGTGAAACCAAAGTTCTTCGTCCTATCAGAGAGTTTAAGGGATTTGAAAAAATTGAATTAGTTCCCGGTGAAACAAAGACCGTAACATTTAATCTTAACAAACGTTCTTTCGCATATTTTGATGAGCGTATTCATGACTGGGCCGTTCCCACAGGAACCTATGAGATTGAAATAGGAAAGAGTTCAAGAGATATTCAACTCTCCGCTCCCGTAAATGTAATCGGAAAACCTGTTCTTCCCGATAAATATGATTACAACTCTGTTACGGAAGATTTAATTGAGGATCCTCGTATCACAAATTATGTTAAAAATTATCTCACAGGCGCTAAAGATGACCACGAAAGAAGTGAGGTAGAGAAAGAATCCATGAACGAAGAAATGGAATATGCTGGAGTAATGTTCTCTCCTCTTAGAAGCGGTTTATATTTCAGTGCAGGAAAGATTAGATATGATGATATTGATGAGTTCCTTGAAGAAATAAATAAGGTAATCAAAGAGTAAAAGCAAATGAGGCTGGCACGAGAACGTGCCAGCCTCTTATTTCTTTTCACTTTTTCTTCCCTCTACGCGCGTCTAACAAGTTCAATCTTTTTCGCGCGTAATTTCTTCGAGTATATTACTTTATGCTACTCTGTCTGTAATTATAACTGAAACAAATTGCATGGCGCGTGATTTTTTTCTGGAATTCTATTCAAAATATGAATTTTTGAATATTAAAAATCATCAATCGTATTCTTCACTTCTGGGAATAAATGTGCTATATTTAGACCACCTTGTATGGAGGAGGTGGCAAAAACAATGTACAGTTCAAATGTTATTCCTCAGGAAAAAACATTATTAGAAGCAGAACAACGTGCTAGATATATTCAACGTTGCATGTATGAAAACGGTTATGATGATGCGAAAAAAGAATATGAGAAAAGTATTTCCGAAATAAGTAAAGAAAACGAACTCTTAAGGGCACAAATTGAAGAATTAAAAAAGCAGCTTGAACAGCAATAAAAAAATATATAAAAAAGTTCAACTTGAGTTGAACTTTTTTTAATGAATTAAACCGATTGTTTGAATTTTAAAGAATCTAACGCACTATAGATTTCCTCTTCTCTCATCTTCACTGCAACTTCGAATGCTTCTTCTGCTTTCTTCAGGCCAAATCCAAACTGAATTAAATCCTTAATATCAACTTTTGCTTCTGCAGCCACTCTCTCGCAAGCATTATCGCAGTTCGCAGGAATGGAAATTCTCATACTGTTAAGTCTTCCGCCTTCGGGTCCGCAGTGAACCATGAAGATTCCGTCGTTCTCGGGAAGCATTTCGTCTTTTATATGAAGAGACATTACGAATTCTTTTTCGGACTCGAAATATCTTAAGAAACTTTTAACATCAATGATTCTTCCTAATGTTTCAGGGAACGGATCCTGCGGTTTTACGATATCTACGAAACCATACTTTGCAAATATCAGTGGTTCTCTGGTTCCAAGGAACACAAATGCTTCCTGTTCAGACTGCATGCAGTTAAATACTTCTTTTAGGATTGCATCCATGTATCCGCGTCTTCTGTAAAGACCTTTGGTGAATGCATTCTTAATCTGATATATTGTTGTTCCGTCTCCGCCTACGTCGGGTGAAACGGAAAGTGTGGATATTACCTGATCTTTTTCTTTTGCCGCAAATACAAGGTTACGGCCTTCAACTCTTAATTCAACTTCCATAATTATACTAAAAGGCAAATCGCTTCAGACGATATTCCTTCTCCTCTGCCTGTAAATCCGAGATGTTCCTCGGTTGTTGCTTTGATGTTTACCTGACTTATATCAATCTGTAATGCTCCTGCAATATTAGCACGCATTGCATCAATATAAGGTCTCATCTTTGGTGCCTGAGCAATTATCGTAGCATCGATATTTCCGATTTCGTAACCTGCATCTTTTATGAGGTCTCTTACTCTCTCAAGCAGAATGATACTCGAAATATCTTTAAACTCTCCTGAAGTATCGGGAAAATGAAGTCCGATATCTCCCAAAGCCGCGGCGCCCAGCAGTGCATCCATTATAGCATGTGTAAGCACATCTGCGTCGGAGTGTCCAAGCAGACCTTTTTCATAATCAATCTTTACGCCACCGATAATTAAGTCTCTTCCGGACTCAAGACGGTGAACATCGTAGCCTAAACCTACTCTCATATAAATTCCTTATCTCGGTGCCAGGCACGATGAGCGAGCCAGGCACCGCTTTAAACATTAAAATAACAATACATTTGCCATTCCGAAATATACGAGCAGTGAAATCGCATCGACCATTGTTGTAATAAAAGGTGAAGCCATTACTGCCGGATCAAATCCGAGTTTCTTGGCAATCATAGGAAGCGTACAGCCGACAACCTTTGCAACCATAACGGTAAGTACCATGGTAAGGCAAACCGTCAAAGCTACAAGAAGTGTTACGCTCGGATTATGAAGAATCAGTCTGTCGAAAAGCATAATCTTTGCAAAACACGCAATCGAAAGTACTGTACCGCAGAGAATAGCTGCTCTTATCTCTTTCCAGATAACTCTTACAATATCTGAAAATTCAAGTTCGCCCAGTGATAACGCACGGATAATCGTAACTGAAGACTGTGAACCCGAGTTACCGCCGGTATCCATTAGCATAGGAATAAATGCAGTAAGTACAACCTGTGCAGCCAGTGCATTTTCAAACTTTGTAATGATAAGTCCCGTAAAAGTAGCTGAAACCATGAGGAGCATCAGCCAGGGAATTCTGTGTTTGAAAAGATCGAGTGCATTGGACTTAAGATACGTTTTATCGGAAGGCGTCATACCGGCCATGATTTCGATATCCTCGGTAGCCTCGTCTTCCATGACATCCATAGCATCGTCGAATGTTACGATACCGAC
>JAFYHV010000041.1 GCA_017538995.1 Lachnospiraceae bacterium
TACAACTGCCCTTTCAAGGGCAGCGACGAGTCAAAGGCAGTTTGGCTTGAACAAAGAGAAAGCCAGCGTCTTTAGGCGCTGGCCGGTATCACCCCCTTATAGGGGCGAGCAAACCACCCGTTTGACGGGTGGTCATGATTTCTTTTATGAGAAATTAATTTTTCTTTTCTTCTTCCTCGTCATCGCCAAGACTGTCTTTTGCTTTAACAACGATTGTCTTGTCGTATGAGTGGAATGCTTCTGCGATAACCTTTTCGTCAGGTTTCTTGGTAAATAAGCTTACTATAGGAACGATTACAAGTCCGCCGACCATTGCTACAACGCCGGAGTTGATTGAGGACTTGAAGATGTATCCGAAGAAAGGACCGAAGTCAGCAACAGGAAGCTTTGCAAGGGTAACTACCATCTGGAATACTGCGATACCGCAGCCCCATACGAAGCATACTGCAGCGGAAGCTTTTGTAACTTTCTTTGAGTAGAGCGAGTAAAGGAACGGTGCAAGGAATGCTCCTGCAAGTGCGCCCCATGAAACACCCATCATCTGGGCGATGAATGTTACTGAAGGATGTGAATCCTTGATTACTGCGATAACAGCTGATATAGCGATGAAGAAGACGATGAACAGTCTCATAATGAATACCTGCTGTTTGTCGGTTAAGCCTTTTTTGAATGCGGGCTTGATAACGTCGAGTGTAAATGTTGAGCTGGATGTCAGAACAAGTGATGAAAGTGTAGACATCGAAGCTGAAAGTACAAGCACGATTACGATAGCGATAACGATGTCAGGCAATGTAGCGAGCATTGCGGGAACGATTGTATCAAATAAAGGCTTGCCTGTTGTTGCGTTGTAAACAACGCCTGCATCTGCGTAGAGTCTTCCGAAACCGCCGAGGAAGTAACATCCGCCTGCAACAACGATTGCGAAGAATGTTGAAATAACTGTTCCTTTATGAATATCTTTTTCACTCTTGATAGCGTAGAATTTGCCGACCATCTGAGGAAGGCCCCATGTACCGAGTGATGTAAGGATTACCACGAAGAGTAAAGCCAACGGGTCTGGTCCTAAGAATGAGGAATAAGCTCCTGCCCATCCTGCATCGCCTTCGATGGTTGAAAGTGTTTTCATTGCTTCAACAAGACCGCCGTTCTGAATGAGTACAGAGATGATAACTGCCGAAATACCGAACAGCATGATGATACCCTGAATGAAGTCGTTGATGGCTGTTGCCATGTATCCGCCGAAGATTACATATACACCGGTTAAAACTGCCATTACAAGGATTACTACCCAGTAAGGAATTTCAAACACAAGACCGAAGAGGCTTGAAAGACCGTTGTAAAGTGATGCTGTATAAGGAATTAAGAAAATGAATACGATAATTGATGCAACGATTTTAAGAGTTTTGGAACCGAATCTTTTTCCGAAGAAATCAGGCATTGTCTTAGCATCGAAATGCTGTGTCATGACACGGGTTCTTCTACCTAAAATGTTCCATGCAAGCAGCGAACCGATAAATGCGTTACCTAAGCCGGCCCATGTACTTGATAAACCGAAGTTCCAACCGAACTGTCCTGCATATCCGACAAAGATTACGGCTGAGAAGTAAGATGTACCGAATGCAAATGCCGTAAGCCAGGGACCTACGCTTCTGCCACCGAGTACGAAACCGTTTACGTCGGTTGCTTTACGTCTGGAATAAACGCCTACACCGATCATCAGTGCAAAGAAGCATACCAGAAGTACTACTGTAATTATTTTCATAAAGTCCATAAAAATCTCCTTTTGCCTGTCTTCCTATATATAGAAGGTTTGGCAATTATTTTGAACGCTTTAGCGCTTTAAAGTTTAACACTTTGCGGTACTAAATTTATCATAGATTTAATACGTTGTCAACAAGAATAAATAAAAACCTTTATTTTTCTTATATTTTGTTTGACAAACGAAAATTTCAATGATAAGGTGTATTGAAACTATTAATCTGATAACTGAAGTTAACGGAAAGGTGCGGAAATGAAGAAGTTTAAGGATTTTTTGAAAGAATTTTTTATTGACGGTTTAAGCGGAATGGCAACAGGACTTTTTGCCACTCTGATTATCGGAACCATTATTTTACAGATCGGAACAGTTATTCCGGGTAAAATCGGAACATATGTTACACTGATCGGAAAAGTAGCTCAGATGCTTACCGGCGCCGGCATTGGATGCGGTGTTGCAATTAAGTTAAAAGCAAAACCTCTTACGGTTTTATCGGCAGCAGTTTCAGGTATGATCGGCGGATTTGCATCACAGATTATTGCAGGCACAATACTTGTTGAAGGAAAGATGACTCTTTCAGGCCCCGGAGAACCTCTCGGTGCATTCCTTGCTGCAATCGCTGCAGTATATTTAGGAAAGGTTGTAGCAGGCAAAACAAAACTCGATATTCTTGTTACGCCTCTTTGTCTTATTACAGTAGGTGCGACGGTCGGACTTATTCTCGGACCTCCCATCTCAAAGTTTATGACTCTTGTAGGCGATATGATCAGATTCGGTACAGAACAGGCTCCCTTCCTTATGGGAATCATTGTATCGGTACTTATGGGTATTGCACTTACGCTTCCCATCAGTTCGGCAGCAATCGGCGTTATCCTCGGACTTTCGGGTATCGCAGCAGGTGCCGCAACAGTAGGATGTTGTGCTAACATGGTAGGCTTTGCGGTAGCAAGCTTTAAAGATAATAAATGGAACGGTCTTTTTGCACAGGGTTTGGGAACCAGTATGCTTCAGATGCCCAACATCGTAAAAAAACCGATCATATGGCTTCCCGCCATTATATCTAGTGCCATCATCGGACCGATTTCAACCATGGTTTTCCACTTCGAAAA
>JAFYHV010000042.1 GCA_017538995.1 Lachnospiraceae bacterium
CACAAATCTTCCATTGAAAGCAAATCTAAAAGAGAATTGGTTATCTCTTCTTCGCTTCCCTTATAGTAAAAGCCTGCTGCCCTTATATGGCCTCCTCCGCCGAACAAACCGCAGAGTCTGGACACATCCACTTTTTCCTTGGATCTTAGTGAAACTTTAATCGTGGAATCATTCATCGGATACATAAAGATGGCAACTTCGGTACCGGTTGTGATTCTAAGCTGATTGATAACGCCTTCAAAATCGTTTTTAACGATATTGTGCTCGGTCATCTCTTTCCTTGAAATACTTCCGACTATGACTTTTCCTCCTAAATAAACCTTTGAATTAAGCACTATTCTTGCGCATGCAAGGTTCTGCGCATAGGTTTTCTCATAAAAGGTAGTATCCACGAGGTACTGGCAGTTGATGTTTTCTTCCATGAGTCTTGCTGCAATTCTCATTGTCTCGGGAGACGTTGCGGGGAATTTGAAAACTCCCGTATCATGAACTATGCCTAAATAAATCCATGTAGCGATTGTTTTATCAAGATATGAAATATCAATCAGTCTGTATACAAGCTCTGCCGCACTCGATGCATTGACATCAATAAAATTAATGTCTCCTCTTCCTGAAGCGTTGCTTAAATGATGGTCTATATTAATTGTCAGTTCGGCTTTCTTGAAAAGTTTTTCGCCGGGACCCATTCTTTCGGGCTCTGTGTCGATAAGAATGTATGTGTCGGGCTCCATGCCTTCAAATGTCGAATCGATGATTTCCGAACCCTCTATTCCCTTAAAACAGTCGGGAATTTCTTCGAGGAAAAGACGTACGTCTTTATCCGGAAATCTTTTACGCAAATAGAGAGTCATGGCAATGCAGGAGCCAATAGAATCCCCGTCGGGACTTATATGCCCCGATACGGCAATCTTTTTACTGTTGGCTAATTCTTTAATAATGTCCATAACTCTCTTTTAGTTTAAATATTTTATTATTCGGTTTCTTCGGTGTCTTCTGTATCTTCACCGTTTAAGGATTCTTCAAGTCTTTCTTTTTCATGAAGAGGTGCATTTACTTCGTCGATAAACTTCATCATTTCGATGCCCTTTTCGATAGATTCGTCAAGGATAAAAGTAAGTTCGGGAGTATTGCGCATATTCATTCTTTTAGCAAGAAGAGACCTGATCATTCCCTTTGCACTGTTAAGGCCCGTCATTGTGTTTTCTTTGTCTTCGTCGCTGCCCATAACGGAAATATAGACTTTGCATGTCTTCAAATCCGGTGCAACATAAACATCCATGACGGAAGTGAAAGGATTGATTCTCGGATCCTTTACTTCGTAAGCGATAATCTGCGAAAGTTCTTTTAAAACTTCGGAATTAATCCTTACGTTTTTTATACTTCCTTTTCTCATTATCTGGGTACCTCTACCATTTCGTATGCTTCTACGATATCAAATTCTTTAATTCCGTTAAAGCCTTCAAATACAAGACCGCATTCAAATCCGGTTTTAACTTCCTTAACATCATCTTTAAATCTCTTAAGTGATGCAAGTTTGCCTTCGAAGATCTGCTCGCCTTCTCTGGAGATTCTTACAAGACATCCTCTCTTTACAATACCGTCAAGCACATATGAACCTGCAATGTTTCCGATAGCGTTTGCTTTGAAGATCTGTCTTACTTCGCAGTGACCGATTACCTTCTCTTCGAAGATAGGCTCTAAGAGTCCCTTCATGGCTGCTTCTACATCTTCGATAGCATTGTAGATTACGCTGTAGAGACGAACGTCAACGCCTTCTCTGTCAGCAGTATCCTTAGCCTGATTGTCGATACGTACGTTAAAGCCGATGATGATTGCTTCGGAAGCCGATGCAAGTGTAACGTCGGATTCGTTGATTGCACCTACGCCGCCGTGGATAACCTTAACAACAACTTCGTCATTTGAAATCTTTTCAAGAGACTGCTTAACCGCTTCAACCGAACCCTGAACGTCGGCCTTAACGATAATGTTGAGGTTCTTTAAGTTATCCTCTTTAATCTTGGTGAATACATCGTCAAGAGTCATATGGCTCTTTGTATCTTCAATCTTCTGTTTCTTGTGTTCTGCAATATAAGTATCAGCGAAGTGCTTTGCATCCTTGTCGTTCTCATGAGCGATAAATGCATCGCCTGCACTGGGTGCCTGATTAAGACCGAGGATTTCAACAGGTGTTGAAGGTGTTGCAACCTTAACATTTTCCTTCTTGTCGTTAATCATTGCTCTAACCTTACCGTGAGCCTCGCCTGCGGAAATGAAATCGCCGACTTTAAGAGTACCCTTCTGTACAAGAACTGTAGCAACAGGTCCTCTGCCTTTTTCAAGCTTGGCTTCGATAACAAGACCTCTGGCCTTTCTGTTGGGATTGGACTTAAGCTCGAGAATTTCTGCAGAAATAAGAATGTTCTCAAGTAAGTTGTCAATTCCCAGGCCCTTCTTAGCCGAAACGGGAACAAAGATTGTATCGCCGCCCCATGCTTCGGGATTAAGCTGATGGTCTGTGGCAAGTTCGGTCATAAGCTGTGAAATCTGAGGATATGATGTCATATCCTTTGTTGTATCATCAAAATCATAACCAATCTTATCAACCTTGTTTACAGCTACGATAATGGGTACGCCTGCTGCCTTTGCATGGCTGATAGCTTCAACTGTCTGAGGCATTACACCGTCGTCGGCTGCAACTACGAGTACTGCGATATCTGTACTTGTAGCACCTCTCATACGCATGGCCGTAAATGCTTCATGGCCGGGTGTATCGAGGAATGTAATGTTCTTATCGTTAATCTTAACCTGGTAAGCACCGATATGCTGTGTGATACCGCCTGCTTCCTTGTCGATAACATGTGTATTTCTGATAGCGTCAAGAAGTGAAGTTTTACCGTGATCGACGTGACCCATTACACAGATAAC
>JAFYHV010000043.1 GCA_017538995.1 Lachnospiraceae bacterium
CTCGACAAATTTGAAATAGCAAAGAAGGCAATTCAGGCAACCTATGACTTCTTTGTATCAATCGGTATTCCTATGAATCTTAAGGCTGTAGGAATTGATGAGAGCAGAATTGATGAGATGGCTCATCATGTAGCTGTAAACGAAGGTCTCGATAAAGCCTGGGCACCATTAACAGAAAAGGATATCGCTGATATCTTCAGAGCATCTTTATAAGGGAGGAAATCTAAATGAGTAGAGTGAATTTTGGCGCAAAGCCGCTTATGTACCCACAGCCGGTTCTTATTATCGGAACCTATGATGAAAACGGTGTACCTAATGCAATGAATGCAGCATGGGGAATCACAACAGATTTTAAGGAGATCACCATCAGCCTTTCAGATCATAAAACAACAGATAATCTGAAGGTTAAGAAAGCTTTTACAGTCAGCATGGCGACAGAAGGTCAGGTAGTGCCTTGCGATTACGTTGGTGTGGAATCTGGAAGAAAAGTTCCTGATAAGTTTGCTAAGGCTGGTTTCCACGCAACAAAGAGTGAATTCGTAGATGCTCCGCTTATCGATGAACTTCCTCTGGCTATGGAATGCAAGGTTAAGAGTTTCGAGAACGGGCTTCTTGTTGGAGAGATTGTAAATGTCTCTGCCGATGAAAGCGTTGTAACAGACGGAGCAGTGGATATTACAAAGGTGAAGCCTATCAGTTTTGATCCTTTTGGAAATGCTTACTTTGGTGTAGGCGCAAAGGTAGGCAATGCTTTTAAGGATGGTATGACACTTAAATAATATATCTCGCAATATAACTTGTTTGTTATAAACATACCCATAACAACCCTATGTTCATTTCGTGTATTATACAGAATGATCATTTGGAGGCTGACAATGAAAATGAATGTAAAAAAAATTCTCGCAACAGTAAGCATATTAATACTTGCAGTATTATCAATGACCGGGTGTGGAAAGAAGACACCTGAGTTTAGCGATGAAATAATGTTTTCGCTTCGTGTATATCAGCCGTGGATTTATGAATCGCTTCACTATACTCTTTTATGCGACGGAACACTGATAGTGCAGTATTTCGAAACGGAACTCGGAAGAGAGACGCTTCCTGCCGACAGAATGGATAAGATAAAAAAGAAATTTGATGCCGAAAAAGTCTACAATATGAATGTGGGAACAGAAGGTGACTTTACAGACGGAACGACCAGATACATTGTTCTCTATGACGAAAACGGCAATGAGATAAAAATCGGCGGATACGAGGTATCAAGCAGTAAGTTTCAGAGTCTCTTTTATGAGCTTTATGCTTTGTGCGAAGACGATTATACCAAGCAGTTTTCGGATCTTCTGCTTGAATGCAGGCGTGAAGGATTAACCTACTGGGATAAATATATTAATAATGTTCCGGATGAGCCGGAAGAAATCGAGCCCGAAGAAGAAACCTGGGAAGAAATGGAATGCGCATATATAAACAGTTTCAAATGCGGATATTTAAGTCAGAAAAATGTGCCGGAACCGTATGTTATGTACCTGATAGAGACTGACGAAGAAGCTGACTGTGCGGAAGAAAAGCTTGGAATGGTAGAGCCTGATGATCCGGATGAATTATGGTGTTTTAATACAGATGTTTCCGATGCTTTTCAGGAAATGAGGATGAATTATTCGACAGCCATATACAATTATCTGATTTATTACATGGAATACTCTGAGGGCGGCAATTATTCCCACGCCGATTCGGTCATTACCAATGGCAAAGAAATATCGTTTAATTTCGATGTTGTTGAATCACCGCAAGGAGACTTTGGTACGGATGTAATGGACGGCGACATCGTTTTCGCAGCCGTTCCGAAGTATGCCTTCAAAGACATGGAAATCACCAATACTGTAAGTCCGCTGGAAGAAACGGAATAAGAATAAATTATTCCGAATTTTTGCCGAAATAATACTTGTATGTTGAATAAAGATCATAAAAGAATTATTACGGGAACAGGATATGAAAAAGGATAAAACAGGCAGAAAAAAATTATCAAGACAACTGGTTATAATGGTATTCGTTATTCAGGCGATTACTTTATTAATCATTGCGGCTATGGTTAGAAAGGGAAGCATCAATATTTATCTTTCAGCCAAAAATGATATTATATCAAGCCAGCTCATAAATGTGAAAGAAAGAGTTGAAAATGATACATTTCTGATTCCGTTATCAAACAATATTGATTACTGGCAGAATCATTATGAGGAAATCAGCAGGGATTACAAAGACAGCGAGAATACTCTAACGCCTGATGAAGAAGAGTATTTCGGAAACATTGCTTTGGATATAAAAGCAGCAGAAAAATCCGGCTCGGAGGCTGAAAAAGCGAAGGCTTACCAAAAACTTGACGAATTAAGCGATGAGCAGAAACTTAAATTTTATGAGCTTCAGTATTATTACTTCATATCTTCTTTCAGAGGGAATGCGGAAGGGTTTTACGGGTACGAAGGAACCGGGTGTTTTGCGAACCTAAAAGACGGAAGATACATTGATCTCGTCTGGGTTGACGAAAGTGAAAATATTTATGAAGATTCGTTGTATGTTTTTGTACAGAATGCGTTATATGACGAGATCATAAAAAAATTCGACGTTAATTCAACCGCGGACGATAAGAATGATGCCATCGAGTATATGTATTTAAACCCAAGCGGCAAAGAAGGCAGAAGTCAGCTTAATTATATGGGTATGACTCCGATTGTTGAAGACGGTGAAACAGTTGCTGTTATAACCATGTATTACAATTTCAAATCTTTTTCGGAGAGGATAAACCAGGCTATTATAACAGGCCTGATTCTTGTAATTCTGGCGAATATTCTTGTGTGCATTCTTTTCATTTTTATTACGAGAAGAATTGCGGTTAAACCGATTTCTTCGATTCAGGATTCCGTCCGTGAATATATGACCTCAAAGGACGGAGCGAGTGCAAGAAAAAAACTTAAAAACATTAATTCTAAAAATGAAATCGGTGTCCTGGCAAGTGATGTCGACAAAATGATCGGAGAAATTGACGATTATATAGGAGAGATAGAAGAGGCAGGACAGAAACTTAAAAATCTTACGGTTGGAGTAACGGAAGCTCTGGCAAATGCGATTGATGCCAAGGACAAATATACCAACGGTCATTCCAAGAGAGTTGCGGAGTATTCGAAAATGATTGCCGAAAAGGCAGGAAAACCCGAAGACGAGTGTTATAAGATTTATTATGCTGCGCTTCTGCACGATGTAGGAAAAATAGGCGTTCCGGGTGAAATTCTTAATATGAACAGAAGGCTGACGGATGAGGAGTTTTCGCATATTAAGCAGCATCCCGTGGTGGGAAATCAGATTTTATCAAGCATAAAAGAGCATCCATGGCTCAGCCTCGGAGCACATTTCCATCATGAGCGCTATGACGGCAAAGGATATCCCGAAGGCCTAAAGGGTGATGAAATTCCCGAGATAGGCCGAATTATCGCAGTTGCCGATGCATACGATGCCATGACCTCCAACCGAAGCTACAGAAATGCAATTCCTCAAAATGTGGTTCGCGAAGAAATGGTCAAGGGCTCGGGAACACAGTTTGATCCCGAATTCGCCGCGATAATGGTTGAACTGATAGATGAGGATACCGAATATACCATGAAAGAATGAGCCAATTGGGGACGTGTGCGGAGCACTTGGCGAGGTTTTTTCGAGCCTAGTGCGTGCCATGGGCTTCCACTTGGTGAGGTTCTTTCGAACCTAGTGGAAGACCAGTGATATTTTGGCTTTTTTAAACCCTCGCAGCCATCAAGGTTGCGGGGATTTTTTATTTTATGAAAAAAGCAACCCTTACTGACAGTAGAGAAAAAATACTTCAATCAGTATTGGCAGTCAGTTCTTTTTGTAATATATTTTTGTTATCATCATTAGGAAAGGTAATGACTTTTATGAAATTTAAATTGGGCGAAAACATCCGTAGAATGAGAAAGGAAAAATCCCTTACACAGGAGGCTCTGGCAGAGGCCTTGGGTGTTACTGTCGGAGCGGTATATAAGTGGGAAGCGGATCTTTCGATTCCCGAAGTTGAGATGCTTGTAAAAATCGCAGATCTTTTCGACACATCGGTGGATGCCATACTCGGGTATGAAGCGGCAGATAACCGCAAACTTTCGATTATGGAAAGATTAAAAATGTTCATTTACCAAAAAGACAAATCAGGACTCTCTGAAGCCGAAAAAGCATTAGTAAAATATCCTAATGATTATGGCATAATACTGATTGCTGCATATATGTATTCTGCATTCGGCCAGGAAGAGAAGAACAAAGAATTGATGCTTAGAGCAATAGATCTTTTTGACAGGGCATCAAATATTGTTCCTCTGGATGCGGACCCTAAATATGGAAGAACATCCATTTTTGGCAATATAGCCCAGCTTTATTTTGGAATCGACGAACATGACAAAGCTCTGGAAATGTTAAAAAAAAATAATGAGGCAGGAGTTTTTGATTCTCGAATCGGACTTATATCAGCGCTTAAAGGCGGTAAGGATGATGAATGCCTGTCGCAATTGGCAATGAGCTTTTGGGACATCAATAATCAGCTTATCAATACAATACTCGGATTGATTTTCTTTTATAAAAACAGGGGAGAAATCGATCGTCTTAAAATGCTGACACGTTGGGGTATTGAATATATAAAAGATCTTCAAAAAAACGAAGAACCCGGATTTCTCGATTATATTTCCGTAACATATCTTACACTGGAGAGTTTTGCTTATCTAAAAGACGGTGATGAAAAGAAGGCTCGTGAATTGTTTCTTAATGCAAAAGAAATGGCTGAGAAATTTGATTCATCTCCGAATTTTCATCTCAATATCTGCAAA
>JAFYHV010000044.1 GCA_017538995.1 Lachnospiraceae bacterium
GTGATTGTAGCTTTTCCCGAACCGCCTTCGAGAGAAACCTCTATAGTATAGTCACCCTCATATACGTAACCTGCATGTTCTTCAATATTCGTTTCTTCTGCATCTTTTAAAACAGCGTTGGAAACTGAAACTTTGTGATCATACCAGGTTTCTTTCTTTCCTATAAGGGCAACATCAAATTCATCATCAAGATAAGGTACAGGAATGTCAAATCCATGTACTTCGTCAGTTGTTCCGTCATTGTAATCAATTGTATCGATTGTAGGCTCAAGGAGTACTGCTCCTTCTTTCTGGGCATCCTCTGCGAGTCCAAAGTAAAGGTTTTGAATTGATTTTGAAGGAAGTGAAATGTGTATGGTCATCTGACCGTCTTTTACGGTAAGTTCTCCCTTTCCGTCAAGCATTTCATTTACATGAAACATTGTGCTGTCAGTATCAAAATCAGCAATATAAACACCGTCTTCAAGTTCGCATTCAGCTGCTTCGGGTTTTGAAACCTCGGGTTGGGTTATTTCAATTTCTTCAACCGAACCTTTTTCGTCTTTTATTTCATTTTCGACGGAAACTTCTGTTTCGTCATCTAAATTAATCATTTCAGGTGCGCCTTTAATATCGCATCCTGCAAGAAGTGCTATCGAGGTAATAATACCTGCCAAATAAAGTAAAGATTTTCTCATTTTAAATTCTCCTGGTCTTAATAACTTTTATTCCAAAAATTTTAATATTATCCCCCGAAATAAGAAAAAATCGGCGGAAATTAAATTAAATCGTGATTTAACTTCCGCCGAGAATCGTTTTATTTAAGAACGTCCTTAGTATGAGCTACATAAAGCTTCTGAATTTCTTCAATTCTTCCCAGACCGGAAATCTGAGTATCAACTGTGTCGAATTTTCCTGATGCATTAAACAATGAAAGCCATGAATCTTCGTCTTCACCGGCCATATCGTTGTTTGCATGATCGCCTGCAACTACCATAAGAGGTCTTAAAATTACTGTCTTGTAACCTGCTTCTGCTACTGCATCGATTATATTTTCACAAGCTGTCTCTTCAGGTTCGCCTTCAACGGTACCGATAAATACGTTGTCATAGCCGAGTTCCTTCATCTGTGTCTGCATCTGGCTGTAGGAAACCTTAGCCTCGTGAGCTGTACCATGTCCCATAAGAACAAGTGCAACGCCTGCTTCCTGCATAGCCTTAATACTGTCAAAACCTGCATCTTTAGCAGCTGCATCAGCTACAGCGATTGCTACAGCCTTCTTATCTGCATTGATTACTGTTGCATCGCTTCCTACTTCACCGAGAAGAGGCTCAGCAACAGCTACGCTTTCAAACTTGTCTTCATAATTTGCAAGTGCATCCATAAGTTCATCGTATTCTGCACCGTGCATAAGGTGTGTCGGCTGAACTACAAGGTTCTTAACGCCGTTATTTACAGCTCTTTCAAGAGCCTGGTCAACATTATCTATAAACTCATTATCCCTTGCCTGTACATGGTTAATAATAATCTGAGCTGTAAATGCTCTTCTTACCGACCAGTCAGGATATGCTTCTGCCAAAGCATCTTCAATACCCTTGATATCTTCTGCTCTGGACTCGTTGAAAGATGTACCAAAGCTTACTACAAGGATTTCGTTTTCGCCGATTTCATCAGCGTTTCTTGCATCATCCAATGTTGCGTCTCCTGTGTCTCTTCCGAAGTAATCGGGATCTGCTTCTTCACCTTCAACGAGCTCTTTCTGCTCATCTGTAAGTGCGTCCCAAGCCTTCTTAGCAGCTTCGCACTGTGCATCTGTATCTGCTGTTCTTTCCTGAACATAGATAGCATCGATAAGTGCCGCAACTTCGTCAGCTTTCATCTGATCAATTTCCTCCTGTGAGGGCTCTTCAGTTTCTTCCTCAGTTTCAGCAAATGCATTGAGCACATCTTCTGCAAGCTTGTCAATGTCATCGCTTAATTCCGCAGTTTCTTCTGCAAGGTTCTCTTTTGTCTGCTCGATCTGCTCCTCGCTTTCCTTAACCAGGGCGTTTGTTAAAGAACATCCTGAAAGGCATACTGAAGCAAGAGTACAAGCAGTCACAATTGCTAATAATTTTCTTCTCATTTTGCCTCCTTTGAACTTTTAAGTTCTAATGTATTTAACCCCTAAATACAAAATAAAACCTCTATCGAGTCGATAAAGGCCTACAAAAAAGAACATGAGAAAACCCGGGTAATTGCTTACCCTGTCCTTTTCGTACAGCCAGTTACTCGTGGCTCGGGGAAATCCCCGCGTACAGCGAAAGGCAGGTCTCCCGACTCATACATCATCATCTATGCCGCCTTCCCGCGCTACCAGTGGCATAATGGCATAAACTCCGTAATTACGGTGACGAGTTCGCACAGGATTTTCACCTGTTTCCCTTTTCACCGAAGCAGAATTAACTCTTCGACACCTTCCGTTTCATATTCAATTCGCCCTATTCTACCACAAACACTGGTGTTTTGCAATAAAAAAGCCAATCGGGGACGGTTCCGTTTTGGCAAAAAAGGCCAAAACGGAACCGTCCCCAAATGGCAAAAAAGGCCAAAATAGAACCGTCCCCAAATGGCTCAAAAAAAACGGCAGTCGAAACTGCCGTTTTTATAATACATAATCCTATTTGATAACTTTGATCCAGCCTTCGGGAGCTTCAATTTCGCATCTCTGAATGCCTGTAAGTGTATCGTAAATCTTCTTGGTCCAGGGACCCATTTCTTCCATGCCTGCAGGGAAGCAGATTTCTTTGCCGTGGTCATAAATCTTGCCAACGGGTGATACAACTGCTGCTGTTCCGCAAAGACCGCATTCTGCGAAGTCTTTAACTTCATCGAAGTATACTTCTCTGTGCTCAACCTTCATGCCAAGATACTTCTCTGCTACGTAGCAGATACTTCTTCTGGTGATTGAAGGAAGGATTGAATCTGACTTAGGTGTTACAAGTGTGCCATCCTTTGTAACGAAGATGAAGTTTGCACCGCCTGTCTCTTCAACTTTGGTTCTTGTCTCGGGATCGAGATACATATTCTCTGCAAATCCTTCTCTGTGAGCAACCTGGATTGCATGAAGGCTCATTGCATAGTTAAGACCTGCTTTGATATGGCCTGTTCCGTGAGGTGCGGCTCTGTCAAAGTCAGAAACCTTAATTGTAATAGGCTTTGCACCACCCTTGAAGTAAGGACCTACGGGTGTTACAAGAATTCTGAACTCATATTCGTCAGCGGGCTTAACACCGATAACAGGATTTGAGCCGAACATAAAAGGTCTTAAGTAAAGACTTGCGCCTGTTCCGTAAGGAGGAACGAAATCCTTGTTGGCTGCGATAACTTTTTCGCAAGCTTCTACGAATTTATCCTTGGGGAAAGGAGGCATTTCAAGTCTTAATGCAGAATCATACATTCTTTCTGCGTTCATGTCAGGTCTGAAGCATACGATGTTGCCGTCCTTTGTGTAGTATGCCTTAAGTCCTTCGAAACATGACTGTGAATACTGGAATACGCATGCACATTCATTAAGTACTATATTTGAATCGGTGACGAGCGCGCCGTCATCCCACTTTCCGTCTTTAAACTTTGAAACATATCGATAAGCACATTCGATATATCCAAAACCGAGTTCTTCCCATTTGATAGTTTTAGGATCGATCATTTTACTATCTCCTTTCATATATTAAAATTTTCTATTCATTATACACTTTAATAATAAAATGTAAATCCTTAATTTAAATATTATTCTTCAGCCTTTTTATCGTCGTCTTTTCCTTCCTCGGGCTTGGGTAAAGGTTTGCCGTCCGGAGTCTGTAATACAGCTGAGTCGTCGATGTCTTCGGGCTTAACTCCGAGGAACACTCTCTTAATCTCATCTACGGTATCTTTGTTGACGTAGCAGCCGAGAGAATAGTTCTTAGAAATGTTAATGCCTACATCGAATATATCAGTGAACTTTTCAAGTTTCTGTGAAAAAGCTGACCACTCTTCATCATACATTCCGCGAAGTCTCTTCATGTCGGTGAAAAGGAATACAAGGTTTCTTGTGTTCTTGCCGACCATGATGGGGAAACGAAGTCTCTTTAATTCCATACCGTTGGCATCTTTTAAATCCTCAGGTACGTTTTCGTTATTAACAGATTCGCCCTCTTCGACAACCTTTGCAGGAATAACGAAATCAGCCTTCATTGCTTCCGTTGCAAAGAATCTGTAGTAAATCTTTGCCACCATCTTTTCTGCATCTGTAGAAGGATTTGCAATCTGTGATCGTAAAAGCATCCATCTTACAAGATTGGGATTGGTAACGGGTATTTCGTTCTTCTTCATGCCAAAGTAGTTGGGCTTCGGAATGACATTTTCGGCGCCGATTGCGCAGACTTCAAAGTTAACTCTCATTCCCATTGCACCGTTTAAATAAAACGCGTCAAAGAGGAAATCCTTTATGCCTGTGCCGGTCTCGCCGTTTTCAATCTTTTTAAGTTCAAACAAATCTGAAGGAAAATGCTTTTCGCCCATTTCCTTGTAAGGCTTTGAGAAAATATGAATTTCAGGGGGTGAACATACATAATCGTCTTTGAATTTGTTTGTTCTTGAAAACATATAAGGCTCGCCTGTACGCTTGCTCATTACAACGTAAATTTCGTCTGCAGCAAGAACCTTTTTACCCAAAGAACGTGAGATAACGCTGATTTTTCTCCTAAAATCGTTAATCTCTTCCTTGGTAAAGCCGCCTTCTTTTTTCTCATGAAGCTTGATGAAAATTCTCCAGCTTTCCGCACAGTCCGTAATACTCATGATGGAAAGTTCGGTCTCGTAGATTTCGAGATCTCTTCTTCCTACATATGAATCTCCGATGGCTGTTACATAAGCCACATGAATATCTTCTTCTGATGCATTTTCACTGTGGATGACTGAACCGGGCTTGATGTTCTCGGATAAACCGTCACGGATTCTGACCGCAACAAAACAGTCAGTTGCTTCCGTTGCTTCTTTGCCTTCGATTTCGAGAGCAACTACGCTTGATACTACAAGCTCGTCATCATCGTCACCATAGTTGGTGATGAAGATCTTGTCACCTCTTTTAAGAGTTCCTTTTACCCTGCCCACAACAGCAATGTCGGTGGCGGAGTTTTTAAGTTCAAACTTATCAAGAACTCCGTAAACAAATTTGTTTTCGTTAGTGGTTTCGCTCATTACTACCTCTGTTTATTCCTTTTTATTTTTTGAACCACCCTTAAGAATGAGATTTGTGATAATACCAAGTATAAGTGCACAAGCAACCTCAGTGATGGTTACCTTTCCGAAGCTAACGGAAAGTCCGCCGATACCTGCGATAAGGATTACAGATACGGTGAAGAGATTTCTGTTGTCTTCAAGATCGGATTTCTGAATCATCTTAAGACCGGATACAGCGATGAAACCGTAGAGAGCTACACATACACCACCCATTACACAGTTAGGGATGGTTGCAAGGAATGTAACGAACGGAGCCACGAATGATGCAATGATAGCCATGCATGCTGTGCAAAGAATCGTGATAACCGAAGCGTTTCCTGAAATAGCTACGCAGCCGATTGACTCGCCGTATGTTGTGTTGGGACATCCGCCGAAGAATGCGCCAACCATTGAACCAACACCGTCGCCAAGAAGGGTATTGTGAAGGCCCGGCTCTTTAAGTAAATCTTTCTCGATGATGGAAGAAAGGTTTTTATGATCTGCAATATGTTCAGCAAATACTACGAATGCTACGGGAACATATGCCATGAATATCTTAACAATGTAAGCACCCATGCTGCCGACTTCGCCATAGTTATAAGCGCCGCCGAAGAATGCTTTTACGAATGTGAAATCAGGATACCACTGCATGTTTGCGAATGCTGAGAAATCGATAATCTTAAGTTCGTCAACACCCTGTGCAAAACCGATGAGTGTAAATACAGCTGCGATTGCATAACCTGCTACGATACCGATGATGAAAGGAATCATCTTCATCATTTTCTTGCCGTATACTGAGCAGAGCATTGTAACGAAGAGTGTGATGAGACCGCAAACAAGGCATACATAAGTAGATGCGCACTGATTGCCTTCTGCATCAAATACCTTACCTGTGAATAAATCGCCTACTGCATTTCCTGCAAGTGAAAGTCCGATGATAGCTACCGTAGGTCCGATAACAACTGCGGGCATAAGTTTGTTGATCCATTCAACACCTACCAGTTTAACGATAATAGCTATAACAACATATACAAGTCCGGCAAATGCAGCACCGAGGATAAGACCTAAGTATCCGAGTGACATTGATACGCCGCCTGCAAAAGCAGCGAACATTGATCCTAAAAAAGCGAATGAAGAACCTAAGAACACGGGGCTCTTAAATCTTGTAAATAAAAGATAAATAAGTGTACCTACGCCTGCGCCGAAAAGTGCAGCCGAAGGTGACATGTCGTTGCCGATAATCGCAGGAACCGCAATTGTTGCAGCAAGAATAGCAAGTAACTGCTGAAGTGCGAAAATCAATACCTGTCCGAATTTTGGTTTGTCGTTAACCTGATAAGCTAATTTCATGGTGTACCCCCTGTTTAAAATATTTTATTACATTCTGCCGTGGCAGTTTTTGTACTTTTTACCCGATCCGCAAGGGCAAGGAGAGTTAGGATAAATCTTGTCTTCCGTTCTTCTCTTGGGTCCTCTGACAACTGTGTCGTCCTTGTTGGTACCGGTTGCCTGAGCAACCTGCTCACGTTCAAGTTTCTTTTCAACAACCACATGCATCATCATGAATACTGTCTGTTCCTTGATGGCTTCGGTCATTGCATCGAACATGTCAAAACCGGTCATTCTGTATTCGACCTTGGGATCCTTCTGTGCATAGGCAACCATTCCGATACCCTGCTTTAACTGTTCCATATCATCGATATGATTCATCCATTTCTGGTCGATAGCTTTTAAAAGTACAATACGTTCGGTCTCACGCGCAACTTCGGGATCGGGGAACTGAGCTTCCTTTTCCTCGTAAAGTTTAACAGCTTCTTCTTTTAACATCTGCTTAAGCGTGTTTTTCTTAAGACCCTTAACTTTTTCGGGAGTAATCGGTTCTACGGGAACAACTGCGCGAAGGGCCATGTTGAGTTCATTGAGATCCCAGTCTTCCCATGAAGAATCTTCACCGAGTGAAGAATCAACTGCATTTTCAACAACATCGATAACCCATTTGTAAATGGTGTCTCTCATGCTGTCGCCGTTAAGCACGCGGTTTCTTTCGGCATAGATGATTTCTCTCTGGTCGTTGTTAACCTGATCGTATTCGAGAAGGGATTTTCTGATACCGAAGTTGTTGTTCTCTATTCTCTTCTGTGCGTTTTCAACCGCACGTGAAAGCATCTTGTGTGAGATTTCCTGATCTTCAGAAACACCGAGTGAATTGAAGATTCCCATCAGTCTGTCTGATGCGAAAAGTCTCATTAAGTCATCTTCAAGTGAAATGAAGAATTTGGATGAACCGGGGTCACCCTGACGTCCTGAACGACCTCTCAACTGGTTGTCGATACGTCTTGATTCGTGACGCTCTGTACCGATAATTCTTAAGCCTCCGAGTTCGGGTACACCTTCGCCTAATTTAATATCGGTACCACGGCCTGCCATGTTGGTTGCGATTGTAACTGCACCCTTCTGGCCTGCTTCGGCAACTATCTGAGCTTCCATTTCATGGAACTTAGCGTTCAATACTTTATGCTGAATACCACGTCTCTGAAGTCTTCTGGAAAGTTCTTCCGATGCTTCGATGGTAATCGTACCTACGAGCACGGGCTGGCCTTTCTTATGACATTCTTCAACTTCATGACAGATGGCATTGAGTTTTCCGTTCTTGGTTTTGTAAACCGCATCGTTCTCATCGATTCTGATTACGGGAACGTTGGTCGGAATTTCGATAACGTCCATTCCGTAAATCTCACGGAATTCCTTCTCTTCTGTAAGAGCTGTACCGGTCATGCCGGCTTTCTTTTTAAATTTATTAAAGAAGTTCTGGAATGTAATGGTAGCAAGTGTTTTTGACTCTCTCTTAACCTTTACGTGTTCCTTTGCTTCAATAGCCTGATGTAAACCGTCTGAATAACGACGACCGGGCATAAGACGTCCGGTAAAGCTGTCTACGATGACGATCTGATCGTCTTTTACAACGTAGTCCTGATCGCGGAACATAAGGTTGTGAGCACGGAGTGCAAGGATTACATTGTGCTGAATTTCAATATTTTCGGGATCTGCAAGGTTTTCAATCTTGAAGAACTGCTCTACCTTCTTAACACCTTCTGCGGTAAGATTGACTGCCTTGTCTTTTTCGTTAACGATGAAGTCGCCTGTTTCTTCCTGCTCGATACCGAGAATCATATCCATCTTGGACTGTTCCTCAAGATCGGCACCACGCTTCATCTGTCTTGCAAGGTAATCAGCTGCTTCGTAAAGCTTGGTTGATTTGCCGGACTGACCTGAAATAATAAGAGGAGTTCTTGCTTCATCGATTAAAACCGAGTCGGCCTCATCGATGATGGCGAAGTTAAGTTCTCTTAAAACAAGCTGTTCCTTATATACAACCATGTTGTCACGAAGGTAATCGAAACCGATTTCATTGTTCGTAACATAAGTAATATCGCAAGCATACTGCTCACGTCTTTCGTCGCTCTCCATGCTGTTTAATACACAGCCTGTAGTAAGACCAAGAAAAGCATGTATCTGACCCATTAAGGTTGCGTCACGCTTTGCCAGGTAATCGTTTACGGTGATGATGTTAACACCCTTTCCTTCAAGTGCGTTAAGATAGGAAGGAAGTGTTGCAACGAGTGTTTTACCTTCACCTGTTTTCATTTCGGCTACACGGCCCTGATGAAGAATAATACCACCGATAAGCTGTACTCTGAAGGGATATAATCCGATTGCTCTGACTGCAGCTTCTCTTACAACAGCAAATGCCTCGACAAGGAGATCATCCAGTGTCTCTCCGTTAGCCAGACGCTTCTTAAATTCGTCTGTTTTAGCACGAAGCTGTTCGTCACTTAAAGCCTTCATTTCAGGCGCCAAAGCCTCGATGGCATCTACCTTTGCATTTATTCTTTTTATTTCTCTTTCGCTGTGTGTTCCGAATATCTTGTCTGTAATCTTCATATTAATCCTCTAAAAAACTCCAAAACTCCCTATATTTTCTCACAAAGTGGGTGTTTTTTCAAGTTTTTTATATATTAGTGTATAGTAAACTTCCTTAAGAAAGAGGTCGCAACTCTGTAAGGAAGCGGTCTTAAAGCCTTATTGGCTTCTTTTAATTTTTCTCTGATGGCGATATGCTGAGGACAGTGCTTTTCACAGAGGCCGCAACCAACGCATAAAGTCGCAAAACCTGGCTTTTCTCTCATACCGATGTTTCTTGCATACTCGAATCTGCCTTCGGTCTTGGATTCTGAGTACATTTTGTTGTAGCAGAGGAAGGTTGCAGGAATATCTACGCCGTGAGGACAGGGCATGCAGTAAGCACAGCCTGTACAGCCAACTTTTTCCTTTTCGCCGATGATTCGCTTGATTTCCTCATATACCTTAAAATCGTCCTCAGTCAGTGCTCCTGCTTTAACATCACTTGCAATACGGGCGTTCTCTTCGACCATTTCAAGCGAGTTCATACCTGATAAAACACATGTTACTTCAGGCTGGTTCCAGAGCCATCTCAAGCCCCATTCTGCGCTTGACCAGCCGTGGGCATTGTTTTTTATGAGCTTTTTGGCAGCATCGGGTAAAAGATTTACTAGCTTTCCGCCGCGTAAAGGCTCCATAATAACGACAGGAATGCCCTTTGCGGCTGCTGCCTCAAGGCCTCTTCTTCCGGCCTGAGTGTGCTCGTCGACATAGTTGTACTGAATCTGGCAGAAATCCCAGTCATAGGAATCAAGTATTTTTATGAACATATCCGTGTCGCCGTGGTATGAGAAACCGATGTTTCTGATGGCGCCGGATTTCTTTTTGTTTTCAATCCACTCGAGGATGCCTAATTCTTTTAGGTTGTCCCAGTTTTTGATATCGGTAAACATGTGCATCAGATAGTAGTCGATGTAATCTGTCTGAAGCCTGCGAAGTTCCTCGTTGAAGTATTTATCTATCTGGTCTGCTTTTTTTATGAGGTACTGAGGAAGCTTGGTTGCGATGTTTACCTTGTCACGGCAGTTGTTGTTTGCAAGGATTTTGCCGAGGCACTCTTCCGATCCGCCGTATGCGTAAGCGGTGTCGTAGTAGTTAATTCCGAGCTCGATTCCTCGTAAAACTTCCTTCTCGGCCTTCTCAAAATCGATGGCCGTTCCTTTCTTCGTAAAACGCATGCAGCCGTAGCCTATGAGCGATATCGGTTTGCCGTTTCTATCGTTTCTGTACTGCATATATTCTCTCCCATAAATTCACAAAAAGACCGAAGCGTTACGCAACGGTCCAAACAGTGTCAGTCTTCTTTTTCCATGGAATTTAAAAGGGCTTCGTAAAATCCGGGGAATTTTTTTGCGATGGAAATAAAGGTGCCGTTCGTATCGAGGAAGCAGTGCTCGCTCGCGCCCTTGCAGACAACCTTTCCTTCTTCGTTTTTCATCACGTAATTGATTCTGACTTTTACGTTTTTAAGCTCTTCAATGGAGGTCTCAACCGAAATGGTCTCGGCAAACGTCGTACCTGCGACATATTTGCACTCGATGCTCGTCACGGGTGAAATGATTCCGTTTTCTTCGAGTATCGTATAGCTCCAGCCGATTTTCTCCATAAAATCAACTCTGGCCTCTTCCATCCATCTGATGTAGTTGGAATGGTGAGTTACACCCATTTTGTCTGTTTCGTAGTATTGAATTTTGTGTTTCCAGATTTCCATACTTCCTCTTTGAGCCATTTGGGGACGGTTCTATTTTGGCTTTTTTTACCACCTAGGGACACATCTCTTGGCTTTTAACATTTTCTCTCAGTTATTTTATCACAACCCGCTCATTTTTTATATAGAAAAAATGGACAAACTATAATATAATTACTTCATAATGGTGTATTCCAAAAAATAACATATAAAGGGGTGACAAAATGTATAACGACAGTAAAATCTGGATTGCAAAATCAGGTGACGAAAAAGTATTCGTATCTCCTAAAATGGCCTGCCGTCACGGTATGATTGCCGGTGCTACAGGTACAGGTAAAACCGTTACATTAAAGGTGCTCGCAGAGTCCTTTTCAGAGTGCGGCGTTCCCGTATTTTTAGCCGATGTTAAGGGCGATCTTGCGGGAATGTGTAATCCCGGCCTTGAAACAGAAGATATGAAAGGCAGAATAGAAAGATTCGGTCTGGCTGAAGAAGGCTTTAAATTCCAATCATACCCCACAACTTTCTGGGATGTTTACGGTGAAAAAGGTCTCCCTCTTCGTACCACAATCAGTGAAATGGGTCCGCTTCTTTTAGCAAGAATTCTCGGACTTAATGAAGTACAGAGCGATATTTTAACAGTTATCTTTAAGATTGCCGATGACAACGGCCTTCTTTTAATCGATACAAAGGACCTTCGTTCCATGCTTACATTCGTAGGCGAGAACGCATCGGACTTTTCACTTACATACGGAAATATTACAAAACAGTCTCTCGGCTCAATCATCCGTGCCGTTATCGCGCTTGAAAGCGAAGGCGGAGATTTATTCTTCGGCGAACCCGCGCTTAATATCCGCGACTGGATTGGCTGCGACTTTACAGGCAAGGGCAACATTCAGGTGCTTGACTGCCAGAAGCTCATCAATAATCCTACAATGTATTCGACATTCCTTCTCTGGATGCTCTCGGAACTTTACGAAACACTTCCCGAAGCAGGCGATCTTGAGAAGCCCAGAATCGTGTTCTTCTTCGATGAAGCACATATGCTCTTTGATTCAGCATCAAAGGTATTGCTTGACAAGATTGAGCAGATCGTAAAACTTATCCGTTCAAAGGGTGTCGGCATCTTCTTTATCACACAAAATCCCAAGGATATTCCTAACGGCGTATTGAGCCAGCTCGGCACAAAGATCCAGCATGCTCTTCGTGCTTACACACCTACAGAGCTTAAGGATGCAAAGGCTGCCTGTATGTCCTTCAGAGAAAATCCCGAATTCGATACATTTGAAACACTCACCTCTCTCGGTATCGGCGAAGCACTCGTATCCGTTCTCGATGAACAGGCAGTTCCCACAATCGTTAAGAAGTGCAACATCCTGCCTCCTTCGAGCCAGATGGGCGCAATCGATGACAATGTAAGAGATTCGTCGATTAAGGCTAACATGCTCTATGTAAAATACATTGAGACAGTTGACAGAGATTCTGCTTATGAATTCCTTCAGAGAAAGGCAATCACTGATGAAGAAGCAAGAGTAAAAGCTGCTGAAGAAGCTGCTGCAGAAAAGCAGAGACTTAAAGAAGAAGCTGAAGCTCAGAAGGCTGCCGAAAAGGCTGCCATCGCAGAGCAGAAAGCACTCGAAAAACAGGCTCTCGCTGAACAGAAGGCTGCGGAGAAAGCTGCACTTGCTGAACAGAAAGCCGCTCAGAAGAAGATCGATGACAGAAACAAAGCCATCAAGAGCGCAAGCAAGTCAGTTGCAAGTTCTGTAACCGGTACAGTTGGCCGTGAAGCAGGCAAGGCACTCGGCGGTGCCGTAGGCGGCAAGTTCGGCAAAACCCTCGGCGGAAATGTCGGCGCATCTCTCGGCCGTGGCGTAATCGGAACGCTGTTTAAGTTAAAATAAATTGTTGACAAATTAATCGCCGACAATTATCATAACAAACGAAATAAAGAATCTTCGGGGTCGGGTGTAATTCCCTACCGGCGGTAAAGTCCGCGAACCGCGCAAGCGGCCGATTCGGTGAAATTCCGAAACCGACAGTAAAGTCTGGATGATAGAAGATGCAATAAGTTTAAAGTTGCAGGCTCCGTATTTTTTTGCGGAGCCTTTTTTAGTGTAAAAATGAAGATTCCTTATTTACTAAATTACACACTCAGAAAGCGAGGAATTTAAATGAAATTTTCAGTCAAAAAAATCACCACACTTGCCATGCTTGCGGCAATTGCATATGTTCTGATGGTATTTATCAGAATACCTTTTATGCCCGCTGCACCTTTCCTTGAGTACGATCCCAAGGATATCTTCTTCGTGATGGCAGGCTTCCTTTTCGGACCCGCGGAAAGCTTAATCATTATCGTTCTTACATGTTTGCTTGAAATGGTAACCGTAAGTGATTCGGGTATCATCGGATTTGCGATGAACGTTATTGCCAGCATTTGCTTCGTGCTCCCTGCAGCATTTATCTATCGTACAAAGAAAACACTTCCGTTCGCAGTTATCGGTCTTACATGTGGCGTTATCTGCATGACAGCATCAATGATGCTCTGGAACTGGATCATGGTTCCCCTCTACACACCCGGCGTAACAAGAGAGGTAGTTGCAGGAATGCTTCCTGTAGTTTTCCTTCCCTTCAACCTCATAAAAGCAAGTATCAACATGGCTCTGACTTTAATCATCTACAAGCCCATTTCAACAATACTTCACAAATCAGGCATTCTTGAGGAAAGAAAATCCGCAAACGAAGAAAATGCAGAGGAAAAGAAATCTCATAAATTCTCACCTCTTGCAATCATCATAGGCGTTGTACTTTTGGCAATCTGCCTTGCAGTTATTTTCTTCGTACTCAGATAGAATACATCACTTTTTCGTTCATACTTATACAAAAAAAGAAGAGGAATTTTGAGGTGACCCCCGAAAGTTAGACTTTTTAAGCGTAGCAGTTTGATGGCTGCTACGCTATTTTTATGCAGCCGTGATACTGAGCCTATATTGAACAGGACTCATCCATCCCAGTCTTTCTTTAATTCTCTTTTCGTTGTA
>JAFYHV010000045.1 GCA_017538995.1 Lachnospiraceae bacterium
AGTTTAAACATAATGAAAAAGTGGCTTGGCCTGATAATGCTTTTTATGACGGCATTTATCTGGGGTACCGCATTCGTGGCCCAGAGCGTCGGAATGGATTATGTAGGGCCGTTTACATTTAATTTTTCAAGATATATCGTAGGTTCTTTGGTTTTGATTCCTTTCGTGATTTTTAATTTCTCACGAGGAAAAAAGAAAGCAGAAACCGAAGAAACATCCTCAAAAAAAGGCCTTTTCGGCAGTTATACGAAAGCAACAGTTTTCGGCGGAATCGGCTGTGGCATTCTTTTATGCGTGGCAAGCAGCCTGCAGCAGTTTGGAATCCTTTATTCCAAAGCAGTCGGAAAAGCCGGATTTTTAACAGCACTCTACATCATCATGGTTCCTGTTTTGGGAATCTTTTTTGGAAAGAAAACCAAAGCGCTTATCTGGATTTGCGTAGCACTTGCAACTCTCGGATTATATCTTCTCTGCGTAAAAGAAGGCTTACGATTCGAAATAGGCGATATTTTCCTGATTTTATGTGCACTTGTATTTTCTTTTCACATCATGTTTATCGACTTCGTTTCACCTAAAGGTGACGGCGTCACAATATCATGCATTCAGTTTGCGGTTTCCGGTATTCTTTGCCTCATTTGCGCGCTGTTTACCGAAAGAATCGTAATCGCTGAAATTCTCAAAGGATACATTCCGATCCTTTATGCAGGCGTTATGTCCTGCGGAATTGCGTATACACTCCAGATTTTAGGCCAAAAATACGTCGAGCCCACGAAAGCTTCACTCATCCTTTGTCTCGAATCTGTATTCGCAACGCTTGGCGGCTGGGTAATTCTTAGTCAGGTCATGACCCTAAAAGAAACCATAGGCTGCATCATAGTCTTCATAGCCATTATTCTTGCACAGTTCGTTCAGAAACCTGAAAACAATCCCGAATAAAAAATAATATTACATAATCTATTGTCTTTTACTCTTTTAGGATATACAATGTATATACAAATATGAGTGGAGGAATTCGAATGCAAACTGAAGTTAAAATATGGGGAAACAGTCAGGGAATAAGAATTCCCAAAGAAGTATTAAAAGAAGCATCCCTCTCTGTTGGTGATGTATTGGAATTTAAAGTTTCAAAGGGGGTTATTGTATTGGAAAAACCGTTCAGACATAAATCACTGGAAGAAAGAGCTGCTGAATATGGCGGAAAACTTAACCTTGATGGCGAATTCGATTGGGGTGAAGATAAAGGAAGAGAGGTATGGTAGTTGAAACAAATTTTTCAGGGAGATATTCTCTTAATCGAGGATTTAAGTTTACCTGTTCTGGTCGTAAGCAAAGACTTTTTTAATAAATCCGGTGAAATAATTGTATGCCCAATTTATAAACAAGGGGAACCGGGACCCTTGCACATTGAAATACAAACAATGAAAACAAAAGGACTTGTTCATTGTGAAAAAATGAAATTATTTGATATGTGCATAAGAGGGTTTTCTAAAATAGACAGAATAGGTATGGATAAAATAATAGATATTTCTGATGCTGTTCAAGGAATATTTGATTATGTATAATAAAAAAGCTGCTTTTTTCAAAGCAGCTTTTTTTGTATGTTCAGTAAAATTAGTTGGTATAGTTATCGAAGTATCCCTGGATAAGGATAACGGGTGTACCCTTGTCACCTGAACCTGATGTAAGGTCGCAGAGTGAACCGATGAGGTCTGTAAGCTGTCTGGGTGTTGTTCCCTGTGAAGCCATGTTACCTACGAGGTTGCTTGACTTAGCCTTGATACTTTCGGAAATAGCATTCTTTAATGCTTCGCCGGAAAGATCCTTGAAGTCATTGTCTGCAAGATATTTAAGTTTAAGCTCGTTGGGAGTTCCCTTAAGGCCTTCTGTATAGAAAGGTGATACAACGGGATCTGCAAGTTCCCAAATCTTACCCTGAGGATCTTTGAAAGCGCCGTCGCCGTAAATCATAACTTCAACATGCTTTCCTGTCTTCTCGAGGATTTCTTTCTGGATTGCTTCTACAAGCCACTGGGAATCTCTGGGGAAGAGTTTAATCTTATCTTCTGTGGACTTGTTGGATCCTAAAAGACCGTAGTTTTCGTTATAACCGCTGCCATTGACTGATGCAGTCATTATATCATCCATACCGCAAACGACCTTAGCGCCGTTCTCTTTTAAGATTCTCTTTGTTCTCTTTCTTGTATGAATGTCGCAGTTGATAACACAGTCTGTATAGTTAAGAATTGTCTTAGCCTGGTTAGCAAAAATTACTTCAACTTCTGCGCCGGCTTCTTTTATGATATCTGAGTAGTATGCTACATAATCAACGCCTGTGAACTCATGCTTGTTCTCGCCGAATAATTCACGATATTTCTCAAGTGTGAGTACATCGCTGTAAGGATTGATGCCTGCTTCGTCGAGCTGATCGTATGTAAGAAGAGCGTTTCCTACTTCGTCTGAAGGATAGGAAAGCATAAGAACTACCTTCTTGCAGCCCATTGCGATACCCTTTAAGCAGATAGCGAAACGGTTTCTTGAAAGGATGGGGAAGATAACACCAACTGTTTCTCCGCCGAGTTTAGCCTTAACGTCTGCTGCGATATCGTTTACTGTAGCGTAGTTGCCCTGTGCTCTTGCAACGATTGATTCTGTAAGTGCGATAACGTCTCTGTCACGAAGTGAAAAACCTTCTGATTCACAAGCTTCCAACACGCTTGTTACTGCCATATCCACAAGATTATCGCCCTCTCTGATAATCGGACAGCGGATACCGCGTGATACTGTACCAACTTTTCTTTCCATAAAAATCTCCTTATCTTATAAAAAGCTTATATAAAGCATAAATTTACCAAAAAATATTATACATACTCGACTTTTGAAGCGCAAG
>JAFYHV010000004.1 GCA_017538995.1 Lachnospiraceae bacterium
ACGGATACAATGAGCTTGCTGATTTCCTCGCGGGTCATGCTCTCAGGCTCCATCTTCCATGTGTTTTCAGCCTCGGCCACTTTCTTCGAGATTGAAATCACGTCTCTGACCGCTTTCTTGATTGTGGTCGGAATGATGCCGTGTTCTTCGTTGTACTTCATCTGAATCTCACGACGTCTCGCGGTCTCGTCTATCGCAACCTTCATCGAATCGGTGATGGTGTCGGCGTACATGATTACGTGACCCTCGGAGTTACGCGCCGCACGGCCGACCGTCTGTATCAGTGAAGTTGCGGAACGAAGGAAACCTTCCTTGTCTGCATCGATTATAGCCACGAGCGCAATTTCCGGAATGTCCAGTCCTTCTCGTAAAAGATTGATACCCACTAAAACATCGAACACATCGAGACGCATATCTCTAATTATTTCCGCTCTCTCCAAAGTGTCAATATCCGAGTGAAGATATTTTACTCTGATTCCGACTTCTTTTAAATAGTCAGTCAGATCTTCAGCCATTCTTTTTGTAAGCGTTGTAACAAGGACTTTATTTCCGCCCTTCGTGACTTTATTTATCTCCGAAATTAAATCGTCAATCTGGCCTTCGGTCGGGCGCACAAATATCTCGGGATCGAGCAGACCCGTAGGTCTTATGATCTGCTCGGTTCTTAACATTTCATGCTCTTCTTCGTACTTCGAAGGTGTAGCGGACACGCATAAAAGCTGGTCTATTCTGTCTTCAAATTCGTCAAACGACAAAGGTCTGTTGTCAAGCGCCGAAGGGAGTCTGAAACCGAAATCCACGAGCGTGTTCTTTCTTGCCCGGTCGCCGGCATACATACCGCCTATTTGCGGAATTGAAATATGTGACTCATCGATGATTAAAAGAAAATCGTCCTTAAAATAATCCATCAGACAGTGAGGCGGATCACCGGGCTTTAATCCCGCGAGCACGGGTGCATAGTTTTCAATGCCCGAACAGGTGCCTGTTTCTTTTAGCATCTCTAAGTCAAATGTGGTTCGCTCAAGTATTCTCTGCGCTTCGACGAAACGGTCCTCGCTCTTAAAATATTCAACGCGGTCGCGCATTTCTTTTTCGAGTTTGTCACAGGCAATGTCGATTTTTTCTTTTGAAATAACATAGTGCGATGCGGGGAAGATTGCGACGTACGAAAGCAGCGCTTTCTTTTTGCCCGTTACGGGGTCAATCTCCGCTATCTCTTCAATCTCGTCTCCCCAGAAAGAAAGACGCACAACACCCTCGCCGCCCTCGGCTTTGGCTATCTCTAGCGTGTCTCCCCTTACCCTGAAAGATGAACGCGTAAGGTCCATATCGTTACGTTCATACTGCATGTCAACAAGGCGTGCGATTATTTCATCGCGGTCAATCTGCATTCCGGGACGAAGCGACATTATCATGCTCTCGTAATCTTCGGGGCTGCCCAGGCCATATATACATGAAACGGAAGCCACGACAATAACATCCCTTCTTTCGGTAAGGGATGCAGTGGCGGAAAGTCTTAATTTGTCAATTTCTTCGTTAACCGACGAATCCTTTTCGATGTAAGTGTCAGTCGAAGGAACATAAGCCTCAGGCTGATAATAATCGTAGTACGATACAAAATACTCAACCGCGTTTTCAGGGAAGAATTCTTTCATCTCCGAGTAGAGCTGGCCTGCGAGTGTTTTGTTGTGGGAAATGATAAGTGTGGGCTTATTAAGGGCCTCAATGACGTTAGCCATCGTAAATGTTTTACCCGAGCCTGTAACACCAAGCAGTGTCTGGCACTGGTTACCCTTCTTAAAGCCCTCCACAAGCTCTTTTATGGCCTGTGGCTGGTCGCCTGTGGGTTTATATTCTGAATGAAGTTTGAAATCCATATTTCTTATCCCTAAAATAGAACTGGTCTGTCACTAAGCTCGAAAAAACCTCGCTAAGTGTCATCCCATGGCACGCACTAGGCTCAACAGAACCTCGCCAAGTGCTCCGCACACGTCCCCAATTGGCTCATAATAAAAAATGATATGCCGAAGTTAAGCATATCATTTTTTTCAAAATATGTCTACATTATTTAGAACATTTGTTCGTATTTTGTCTGTTTTTATTTTGTGTCTTTGGCATTAAGTTCGTTGTACTTTGCAATCATGTAATCAACGGTATTCTTTGTGCCATCGCCGTACTCCTGCCAGCATTCGTTTCTGACTTCTTCTCTGCCCTTGGCGAACTCATCGCTCTCGATGCAGGAGTCGATTAAGTTCTTGATATCCGAAAGATTGTCGGATGTAATCATCTTACCGAGTCTCGGAAGTGCGGACAGTGTCCAGATGTCTTCGTCGAGCCACCAGAGGTCGTAAGCCGATGTATCAAACTCTGTATCCGTGTAGATGACGGGCTTGTCGTAAACCAGTGCAAAGTCAAATACAACGCCCGAGAAATCCGAGATGAGAATATCGGATCTTTTTAGAACTTCAAAGTTATCTCTGTCACGGTTCCATTCAAGCTGCTCGGACTCGGGGAATTCTTTCATCAGTTCTTCCATCAGTTCTTTTTCCGCGGTAAAGGATTGAGGATGAGGTCTGACGATTACGTGATATCCGGTGTTGAGCAATGCTTTTATGATCTCGCCTTTGAATTTGTTAAAGAGCGAAGTCTCGCCCCATGTTGGTGCGATAAGAACTGTGCGTTCGTGCTTAAGAGTTTCGCCGCTCTCTTTAAGTCTCTTGACCATTTCATCCATGTAAGGAATACCGGTCATGTGCAGGTCTTTGGCGGGAAGGTTTCTTAATGCTTCAAGCTTTCGAATCTGTCTTTCGTGGAAATCTCCGGCGATTAAAACCGCATCGTAGTAATCTAAGCCGAACATTCTGTAGAAATTGATTTCACCGGCTGCATGAGGAATGTGAATATAGTAATCCACTTCTCTCGAGCGCTTCCACTGGTAAACATCAAGTCCCGGAGTCGTCGCAAGAACAACCGAAGCGTTTAGGAAATTAAGCTTTGAAAAAGCCTTGTTTCCTTCGCCCAAATATCTCGCCTTCACATGATCCAGGCCACAGGAAAGACCCGGGTCGTCTGCGGAGGCTGTCAGATATTCAACATCAATTCCTCTGTCGTTGAATTCCTTGCAGATCGGCTCGAAGGTATTCCAGTACCTTTTATCATCCGCAAAGATAACGTAGGGAATTTTGTCGCTCTTTATTTCTTCTTTTTTGCCGCTTGTAAGTTTGAAGCGTATCTTTACCCAGGCCACCCTGATAATGTATCCGACTGCGCCGAATACACCGATAAGCACCGCAAAAAGCATGCTTCCCGTTCCGGGGTCTATGTAAAGCAGTAAATTATCAGTCGACATTCTTTCTTCCTATCTGTTGTCTTTAAGAATCTTCCAGTTGTTTTTATCTCTCATGTCTCCCTCAACGGAAAACCATATTCCGTCGATGAAAGTTGTTCCATTATTTGTAATTACGTCAGGATTGTGCGAACCGAGAATCTTCTGCGGTTCCTGTTTCGCATCGTTGGTAATAGCCTTGCCCGTAAAAGGATTAACAGGGTTTTCCACGATACCGTCAAGCGCATACACGGGAACATCGCCGTTTGTCATAAACTGCTCGTCCGTCATAAATCCGTGGCTGTCAAAATCTTTTATCATAAGCAGAGGATAATAACTTTCGATATCAGTCTCGTCATCACCGCTGCCGTCAATATCAAACATATCGTTGTGGTAAACCCACTTTCCGTGGTCCGAAACAATTATGATTCTCGTATTGTCGTATACGCCCTGTTCTTTTAAGTAATCAAGCCATTCGCCGATTCGAAGCATCGCACACATATTAACCTGATAGCTTCCGATCTGAACGTCGTTATTCATTTCAAGCGTCACACCGTCAACGGTATATCTGTCAGCATGCTCTTTCTCGTAACCTTCGTTGTCGACATAGTATGCGACTTCGTACTCGGGCTCCTTGAAATAAATCGGCCAGTGTGTAAGCTCATTGTCTATCATTAAGAAATTGTCAGAAGCGTCATCGCTTATCTCGGTCATATCAATAAGGTTTGTGATTGTCAGATAATCCTCCATGACCTCTTCGTTGATACCCGTGCATCTGTAAAGACCGTCTTTTACGATTGCGGTCGAATTCTTCATTTCGCTTAAGAATCTCTCGTTTCCGATACTCTCATTGTATGAGCCGTGATTGTAGAGATGGTCCTGAATCGCCAGCGGTGCAATCTTAGTAATCGAATAACAGAAGAAGTTTCTGAAGTTTCTGTCGGAGACGTTCACCTTCTGCGCATTCCAGTAATAACCCTTGGTGATAAACGTCTTCATGCCCGGATAATCGTTGTAAATCGAAAGGTCGGGAACCGTGCTGTATCCTGCATAAGGAGGATCGCAGACGGTAACATTGTAGCCCTGCTCATAAAATAAAGCGGGCATAACTTTCAACGCTTCATCATGCTTGTCTCGTAAAAGTTCCGTATCCCTCTTGTTCATTTCTTCGGGCGTATATTCATATCCGCCGAAAATCGCGGGTGCGCCGTAGTTGGTGCAGAGGCCGTGGGATATGGTGTTCGGATAATATACAAAGCCGTCGTAAATTTCTTTTAATTCGGGCTTTTCGTTCACGAAGTAAGGAATGTATTCGTTCATACCTCGATCGAGCATGAACACGATTACGTTTTTACCGCCGGTACTTAAGTTAAACGAAGGCTTTTCCGTATTGACGGATTCAATTACGGACTTAAGGCTCCTGATTTCTTTTTGGATTGCTCCGCAGTTAATCACGGACATTCCGAATATCGCAAGAGTTCCTGCAATCAAAAGCACTCTTAATTTCTTGCCGAGCAAAAGGGTTAAAGCCACGCCTGCTGCCACAACAAGCACGATAACCGCAAGGTTGATTAATATCAGTTTATGCGGCGCAGAGTACTCTTCGGTATACGCAAGCGCACTGTTTAGGATGACATTGTTCTTTCCAAAGAACATATAGTTAACGGTTGCCACAAAACAGAGCACGCACATCACAACATTTAAAATGCTCTTTATCTTCTTGTCCAACAGACCATAAAAGACAGAGAACCACACTAAGAAAAGACCGACTGCAATGCATGCGGCACTTACGACAAACCAGAGCGGATTCAGGAAATGATAAATATCTACGAACTCCTGCGGAGATGATTTGATAACCGCCGAAGGAATAAGAATTCCTGTCAGAATGGTCATGTAAATTCCGCCGAGTAAAAAAAGCTTTCCGTCGGTTTCTTTTATGTCTTTTTTCTTTAAAAGATTCTTCTTTGAAACAATCGAAATTACCAGAGGCACAAAGCAAATAAACGCAAGCAGCACAAGGATAAGTAA
>JAFYHV010000046.1 GCA_017538995.1 Lachnospiraceae bacterium
TACTGATTACTCTTTTTTTCATAGCATTTCTCCTTTTATGATTGTTTCCGATCAGTCATCGGGATATGTTCTCTGTGCATAGTTGTTGACCATATCAATTGTGGTCGGATCATTTGGGTTCTTTAGATAGAAATCACCCATGTAAAATTCTCCACCATCGAAAGCTTTAAAATAATAGAATGTAACAGGAGAACTCCAGTATTTCGGAGCGCCGTTGCTCCCGCCTATATCCTTAAGATCATATTGTGTAAACTTTAATTTCTTTACCTCTTTTCTCAAATATACGGCACTCGGATCCAGCTCTCGGGCATAAATGGTATATAATTCAATCAATTCATCTTCCTTTGATCTCCATGTCTTATCCGGAAGCGTTACCCTACCCACTTCTTCATCATGATCAGGCTTATATCCCGTTCGCTCAGACAGATATGTTCCAAGCGTAATTGCCCTAAGTTCTACTCCGTTCAGTCGGCCGTTCATATTGTTCCTTTGAAGCACTTCTGCATATTCAAGAGCAGCCTGCTTGGCATTCTCAGGATCTTTAGAGTATACATCATAAAATCCATAGCCCTCGGTGTACATTGCATCGTACCGGTCTGTTATATCATCTATCGTAGCTTTTTCCGTATCATCTATTATCTTATGGATAAGGCAATATTCAAAAGTATCTGATATTTCCGGCTCATAATTGAAAAGACCGATATGTCTCCTGGAACTGTAGATAGTGTAATCAAAATCCTGCAGTTTATCATGCATGGTAACCGAGTAGCCGATAGGAGTTTTTACCTTACTGACTACCGTGGCAGAACCATAGGTCTTCCTGGCTTCGCGTGCAAGCTTAGCCGGCCTCGCCGGACGTCCGCATGCTGTAAGTCCCAGCACCATCAGGCATAATACAAATAATATGCTTATCTTCTTCATATTTACTCCCCCATACGTTGCCTTTATTCTTTTAGAAACAAAAGGCTATCTTTATTTTATCCTAACATTCTTATTTAGAAAATATATATTATTAGAGCGGAAATTTGGCCGTCTAATTTGCGGTTTAGGAACATTAAATGGTGCATTGCAGGTTTTATATGCGGAAATCAAAAAATAGCCTCCCGAGAGTTCTCGGAAGGCCTTTCTCATTCATCAATTTGTGTTGCGACATATTTTTATTTATCAATTTTCTTTATCATTCTGACTATCGTAACCGGTGTGACAAGTTTCCATTCCTTTTGGGCCCCGTCAAATTCAAAACCATATTTGTGATAAAAGTTTATAGCTCTCTCATTTTTTTCAAACACCCACACAATTATAGTATCGTATTCGCTAAGCCTGGAAACTGCTTCGTTCATCAGTCTGTAGCCTACTTTACGGTCATAATACTCCGATAGGACATAGATTGCATCAACTTCCCCTGCATCCGGCAAATCTTCATCTCTCGACGGACCGTATACTGCAAATCCTACGACTTTATCGTTATCCTTAGCGACTAGAGTATTCTCCGGAAACTGTCTGGCACGTGCTGTTGTTGCCTCTACAGTCATCGTATCAAGCCATCTGTCGTTTACTATACCTCTGTAAGCTTCCTGCCACGCCGTACAGTGCACATATCCCCTACCGCACAACTCCTCGTCGGTTTCTGCTGTTTTTATGATTATCGAGTCTTTTATATCTTTCATAATAATCCTTCTGTTATTCTGACCTTAGAGCATTCCTGACTGCAGCTTTTATTACTTCACTCGATACGGTTGCGCCTGTAACCGCATCAACCTCCGTGGTGTTTCCGCCGATTATATCCTCAATGATTGCTTCGGCAGGTTTTCCCTTGCCGCACTCATGTTCAAGAATCTCTATGTTATCTATACTTCCATCTGATACGCTCACCCTCACTCGTGCCTTAACAAGGGTTGTTTCGCTATAGCCTTCATAGACTCCGTCAGGCACATTGCTTATATCCACCGGGGTTTTATCGATTGATTCCAATTCTCTGTATTCTTTTAATACTACTGAAAGAAATAATCCTCCAAATAATGCTATGAACAAAGCGATTATGATTGCCACTGCTATTAAGAACTTTTTCATTATCCGCTTTCTCCTCGAAGGTAATCCACTACAGGCTGTATATACTTAACATCGGATATGTCGTAGCCCTTAGATATCATCTCTACCATCGTTTTAGATTTTTCATCAGGTTTCTTTTTAAGTGAACCGACAAACATTTTCATAGCCAATTTGGAAGCTGCATTCATTTTATCATAATTGAATCCGCCCTGACAGTAGAACGCTTTTATGTATGATTTCTGCTCTTCGGTTATGACGGTCTTCATCATTTCATTACACTCCGGAGCATCGCCCGGACATGCTCCGACGCAGATCAGAGCAAGTTTCTTGTCCTTCCATCCTGTTGCCTTTTTTAAGAACCAATTAGACTTTACTATTTTACTCGCCATGGCCCATCCGGCATAAACTATTGCTCCATATTCCGAATAAAAAGAATCGTCCTTCTTCTGAACTTCCTTAAGGTCGTACATGTCGGCTTTCATCTCATCAGAAAGCCATTTAGCATATTTCTTCGTAAATCCTGTCTGTGATGTATAAACTACCAATGTCTTCATATCTTTTCCAAATTCCTTTCCATTTTCATGATTGTTTCTATCGTTACCGCGAGGTCTTTCTCGTTAACGCCATCGAATATTTCACCGATTATCATGGCGCTGTTCCTGCTGCGGTTATCATTTTCTTCCAAAAATTTCCTGCATTTATCCGTAACGAAATATCTCTGTTTTCTCTTATCGTTATCATCTGCCTTCATTGAGACAAAACCCTTACTTTCAAGTTTCAAAAGGATCTGCTTTACGTTCTGATGAGAGCTTCCCATTACCTCCGAAAGGTCTCCTAATGTCGGCGGTTCCTTGCACATGTTGATACAGATTATCGCAAAAAACTGTTTCCAGGTAATCTCCCTGAAATACTTATCCGCAGCAGCCTGATATCTGTTATCGAACGCACTCAAGAGTCCGAGAAGAAAAGCCTGCGGCGGCATCTCACCAAATTCAACCTTATCATTATTCATCGCTTTGTCGTAATTCATAAATAACTCCTCTTTTACCCAAAAGAAAAAGGTAATATATTACATTTCACAAATAATGTAACATATTACCTATTCTCTGTCAACAAATAAAATATTAAAATGCTCTTTTATCCGGTCCTTTCATACCACATAACTATTTGGAAAAACTGTAAGTTTCTTAATTAACTTCCAATTTTACACGGTAGTTATATGTTTAACAATTTTTTTAAGTTAAACGAATCTTTTAATCTTTATGTGTATAATTTCCGTCAAGTCTTCCGAATGAAATGACATTTCCGGTATTGCCGTCGATATCAGTATCAAGTCCCTGATAAATCTTGTTGATATCGTTTGCGCCGTTGTCAAATCCAAGA
>JAFYHV010000047.1 GCA_017538995.1 Lachnospiraceae bacterium
CACCCTGATTAAGAGTCAGGTGCTCTACCAACTGAGCTAATCGCGCGAACATAAGAGATTATATTATAAGTTTTTTTGTTTTGCAATACTTTTTTTGAAAAATATATAATATAATGTATTTGGCTTTTGCCGTACGGAGATGAAATATGATTTTTGATACACATGCGCATTACGACGACGATGCTTTTGATGAAGACAGGGAAGAGCTCATAAAAGCCATCCTCGAAAGTGATATAAAAAGAATAGTAAATGTTGGCGCGAATCTTAAAACGAGCCAAAACAGTATAGATCTTGCTAACAAATACGACCTCTTTTATGCGGCTGTCGGAGTTCATCCCGATGACTGTGACGAAGTCGATGATGCGGGCATTGAGAAACTTCGCGAGATGAGCAGAGAAAAAAGGGTTGTCGCCATCGGAGAAATCGGCCTTGATTACTACTGGCACAAAGACAATCCCGACATTCAGAAAAATGCTTTTAAAAGACAGATTGAACTGGCAAAAGAACTTTCTCTTCCTATTATAGTTCATTCAAGAGAAGCGGCCAGGGATACAATGGATATTCTCACGGAGACGAACGCCGGCGTGAATTCCGGAGTCGTTCACTGCTTTTCATATTCGCCGGAAATCGCACTCGAAGCCATTAAATTGGGTTTCTACGTAGGAGTCGGAGGAGTGGTTACTTTTAAGAATGCCAAGAAATTAAAAGAAACCGTCGAGCGAATTCCGCTTGAGAAAATTGTGCTTGAAACCGACTGCCCTTATCTTGCACCCGTGCCTTTCAGGGCTAAAAGAAATTCATCGCTCTACCTTGAATATGTAGTCGAAGAGATTGCAATGTTAAAGCAGACTGACCCTGAAACCGTAAAAGAAATAACCTATAAAAACGCACTTGATATGTACAAACTTTCCTAAAATAAATAAATCGAGGAGATTTATATGGGACTCGAAAATGTAAAATATGATGCTTTTATCAGTTACAGACACTGCGAACTCGATTCCTTTGTATCTGAAAACCTTCATAAAAAGCTAGAGAATTTCAAACTTCCAAAATCCGTCTTAAAGAAAATGGGTTTAAAAAAGAAAAAGATTGAGAGAGTTTTTCGCGATGAAGCGGAGCTTCCTTTATCGGAAAATCTTTCCGAACCCATTATGGCCGCACTTAACAATGCGGAATTCCTGATAGTAATATGTACACCCAGACTTCCTTTGTCTCAGTGGTGTAAAAAAGAGATAGAAACTTTCGTCGAAACACACGACAGAAAGCATGTTCTTTTGGTGCTTGCAGAGGGCGAGCCTGACGAATCCTTCCCTGAGATTCTTTTATATGAAGATGTAACGGAAAAGGATTTAAACGGAAATGACGTAGTTATTCGCCGCCAGAGAGAGCCTCTTGCAGCAGACTGCAGAGGTAAAAACAATAAAGAACGTCTTAAAAATATGGATAATGCCGTCATCAAACTCTGCGCGGCAATGTTTAACTTAAATTACGACGACTTAAAGCAGAGACACAGAGAGCAGAAGATTAAAAAACGTATTATCGCGATGGAAGCCATTCTTGCGGTAGTTGCGATTTTTGCGTTTGTCTGCGTTCTTTTTACGGTAAAAATCCAGAAACAGAACAAAATGATTCAGGATAAATACGCATCATCCATGGCTTCGGCCTCAAAAGATCTCTACGAAACCGGCAGACGCCTTGATGCGATATATGCCGCACGAAGCGTGCTTCCCGACAGAGAAACAAGGGACTATAACGAAGAAGCCTACAGAGCTCTTGTTGATGCAATGAATGTTTACGGCGCGTCGGAGTCCTATGTTCCGACCGGAATCGTACAGATACCGAGTGCAATCACTTCATATCAGGTTTCACCCGACAGGAAAAGAATGGCACTTTTCGGATATGATGCTATCCTTTACGTAGTGGATATAGAAAGCGGAGAAACTATCTGTCAAACCGAAGCCTACGGCCTTTACGATATGAGTTTCAGCGGTAATGACGGTGTAATTTACTCCATCGGATATATAACCGATGATACACAGACAAGATATCTTGACATAAAAACAGGAAATACAAAAGTTATTGACGAATATCCGTCTGATGTCGAAACACCTGATGACGGAAGAATGACCTTTACATTTACGATTGACGGCGTAAAAGCTTATTCGGAAGATACGGTCATTTATGAGATTAAGTATTCCGATTACGATCTCGAATTCGATATATTCAGCGAATACCTTGATGTGGCTTTTTCCGAGGACGGAGAATATGCTGTCTTTGCACTCAAGAAAGATCCGGCTTTTGACGGCGCGATTCTGTGCCAGTTTGAAACCGCAACAGGTCAGATAGATATGTTTATCCGTGATAAAAATATTACCGATTACGCGGGTCTTGCCACCAGCGGGGACTATGTGTTTGTCTCCTTTGTCGGACGTGATGAAGAGACTTTGCATAACCTTACTCATCTTTTAAGATATGATGTTGCAAATGCCACATCAAAAAACGGAGTAGAGGGAAGGCTGATCGAAACAGGTTCCATGGATTTTCTTGCGCTAAATGACTATGGTCTCTGCGTTTACGGAAACAACGAAGCCATGCTTTTCGATTACGACTTAAATCTTTTATCCAGTTTGGTAAGAGCCAACTTAATATTGGAAGTGTTCTCGTACGATGACGGATTCGCATTGGTCGATGAAAATGAAGATATCTTTCTTTTAGACAGTTTCTTTTATGAGGGAATGATCATGTCCGACGAACTCTTCCCTCAAAAAGCAGGTCATAAACTGATTGATGTCATGCAAAGAAGCGGCAACTTATATATCAAGCATAAAGAAGATGCGACTTATATCTCGATATTTGAATTAAAGCGCGGAGAGTGGGCCGCAAAACTTTCGAAGACCGGTGTAAACGAGTTTGAAGAAGACTCCACGGTCGACAAAGCAAATTACCCGAATGCCGTCGATACGACATTTACGGTATTAGAGTCCGACGACGGAAAATACTATGCGGTTTTAAACTACGACGGAGAACTTACGATTTATAACGCAAAGACAGATAAGGCGGTAAAAAATCTTTATATCGACGGTTTCCCTTACAGATTTGTTTATCTTAAAAAACAGAAGAGCTATGTTCTGTTCGGAGGCGATGAGGAATATTTCTTTGACAGGAACTTTAAATACTACACATCACTTCCCTACGGAAAGGTATACGGAAGCACGGATGACGATAAACAGGATATCGCATTAATGAACGGGGAACATGATTATTTTAGGGTTGATATTAAATCCTACAAAGAAGTTATTGCGAAGGCCGATGAAATCTTAGGCGACTATGAACCTGACCAGAAGACAATTGACAAATACAACATTACTTTAAGAAAAAGGAAACTTACAAATGAGCTTAAAAGCTTACTTAGGAAATCCCTCCAAAACAAGTGAGGTATTAAACAAATTCGGTATTTCGGCGCAGAAAAGATACGGCCAGAACTTCCTTATTGATGCGAATATTCTCGAGAAAATCGTGGCCTCCGCAGGCATTACAAAGGAAGACACCGTGCTTGAAATCGGCCCCGGAATCGGAACGCTTACGCAGTATCTTGCAGAAGCCGCAAAACAGGTTATCTGCGTTGAAATTGATAAAAACATGATTCCGGTCCTTGAGTACACGCTTGCGGACTTTGATAATGTGACCGTTATCAATCAGGATATTTTAAAAGCAGATGTAGTACAGATCCTAAAAGAAAACGGCGCCGCTTCCGCCAAGGTTGTGGCGAATCTACCGTATTACATCACCACGCCCATCATCATGGAACTTCTCGAAAAAGACCTTCCCATCGAAAGCATCACTGTCATGATTCAGAAGGAAGTGGCTGAAAGAATGCAGACCGGTCCGGGCAGTAAGGATTACGGCGCGCTTTCACTCGCTGTTGCTTTTTACAGCAATGCGGAAGTTAAGATGACCGTGTCTCCGAACTGCTTTATCCCGCGACCGAACGTAGACTCTGCGGTAATCAGGCTTGATAAGCTCAAAGAGCCCGCTGTTAAGGTCAACAACAAGTCAGAGATGTTCCGCATCATAAAAGGAGCTTTCGAGCAGAGAAGAAAGACCTTAACCAACGCTCTTTCGCACTCATCCGCATATAAAACAGACAAGAAAAATATCGAAAATGCGCTTCTTGAAATGGGCAAAAATGTGAATATCCGCGGGGAAGAACTCACACTCGAAGAATTTGCCCGTCTTTCCGACATTTTAACGCAATAATTTTTGACATTCTGCTATGCTTATGATAAACTATATAGGGTGTTTTTTTGTGTATGAAAACACAATATGTATTATTTTTTGATAAGCATACGAGGTGGTTGTTTTGGATAAATCTGATAGCAGACTTCATTGTGAACAAATTGAAAAACTGATGAAAGCCGGCAGATATAATGATGCCGTATATCTTGTAGATAAAGTGGACTGGCGCAAGGAAGAGGATATTAAGCGTCTTATTCAGGCTGCTGAAGCGTACAGAAGAACCCGTCGTTACGACGATGCTGTTAATATTCTCAAAATGGCGCACAACAAAAAGCCCAACAACAAGAAGATTGTTTATCTTCTCTGCGAGACATATTTTGAAAGCAAGGATGTCGTTACAGCTCAGGTTTATTTAGACAGATACCAGAGCATGACAGACAGAAGCGACTGGCATTATGATGCGCTCAAATATAAAAGAGCGCTTGCTTACGATCTTCCCGTAACGGAAAAGATCGATATTTTAGTTGATTTAAAGAAAAAAGAGCCCGCTGCAGAGCAGTTCAGATACGAGCTTGCCAAACTTTACAATCAGGCAAGACAGTACGCAGAATGTGCCGCAGAATGCGACGAGCTCGTTCTTTTATTTGGTGACGACGGCAAATATGCGAAGAAGTCACTTGAGCTTAAGAGAAGCTGTGTTCCTCTTACGGAAGAGCAGGAACTTCTTTTAAGAAAGTTAAGTCTAGGAATCGGTGACGGAGAATCTTCCGAAAGTTCAGGAAACGTAAAACTTATGAATACAATGGATATGAGTGCGCTCAATCTCCAGAACAATCTTGCAAAAGATATTCAGACACTCAAATCCGAGGACGATGTTCCCGTCAGAAGAAAAAGACCCGAGTTCAATACAAAGTCTTTGGAGCAGACGGTTCCGCCCAGCATGCAGGAAGTATTCTTTTCAGACAAGACAGCAGATATCAGCTTTACACAGTATGATATGCCTACGTCTGCAGATCCCGATATGAAAGAGGTTAAGCCTCCCAAGAAAAAGAGAAATCCCGAACTTGAAAAAATGGGTGATCGTTTATACAAGGACGAGGATGGACAGGTTTCATTCTCCGATGCGTCATTTGACGATTACGAAGACGATACTATTCCCGGCCAGATTACAATGGACGATCTTCTTTCCGACTGGTCCAAGATAAAAGAAAGAAATACCCAGAACTTAAGAAAGAGCATCCATGAGGATTTCATAGAATCCACAGGAAAGATTTTCGAAAAGAAAAAAGAAGTCGAGGAAGAGCCCGAGGAAGAGCCCGGCAGCATCTGGAAAGAAGTTGCGGATCTTGATGACGAGTTCGCCGAGATGTCTCAGGAATCCATAGAGGAAATGATTTCCGAAGCAAAGAGCGAAATGCCGGAAGTTATTTTAAACGAAAAGCCTGCAGAAGAGCCTGAAACAGACGAGCCAGAATTTGCTGAAATCGAAGCTGAAGAAGCAGTGGCTGCAGTAGTTGAAGAAGCAGCTGAGGAAGCTGAAGAAGTTGTCGAAGAGACAGCTGAAGAAGTTGAAGAGGCAGCAGAAGAAAGCGAAGAACTTGAATTCAGCGAAGAAGTAGTCGATGCCGAGGAAGAAGAAATCGTAGCCTCTCCCGAAGAGACTGTTGACGGCGCAACCAAGGTTATTCCCGAGATAAAAGAAGAAATGCTTGCAGCTCCTGTTAAGGAAGAAAAGGCAGCAAAGGCAGAAAAAGAAGAAGTTTCCGAAGAAACTGAAGAAGAGCCTGAAAAAGAAGATACATACGACGAGGAAGAGGACGAAAAGGAAACAGAGGGCGTAAAAGATTTAAGTCCCGAAGAAAGAAAACTTTTCTCGCAGTTCTTACATCCCCGTTCAATGAGAACACAGATTGCCAATGCGCTTGAGAACATTTCCCTTGCCGCATACGTAGGCAACGTTCTTATCACAACGGACAATACAGAGAGCGGTTTTGCTCTTGCAAAGTCGATTGTAAAATTCGTAAAATTTGCAGATGTCAATTTCTCCGGCGCTATGTCCAGAATTGACGCTACAGATTTTAACGTAAAGAATATACCCGAGATTCTCGACAGATTAAATAACGGTGCACTTGTAATCACGGATGCCAATAAGCTCTCCAACAATGCACTTATTAAACTGACACAGGGAATCAACCAGGAAGAGAGAGGAATCCTCATTTTCCTTGTGGATACCAGAGCAGAAATCAAAAAGCTGGTTAACAGACAGCGCACTTTAACCGATTACTTTAATATAAAGATTGATGTTATCGCAATGAGCGAAGCGGCTCTGGTTGATTATGGTATGAAATATGCCAATAATCTCGGCTATTCCATCGACGACGGATTTGCCAACATGGCATTCCACAAGAGAGTCCGTGAAGCACAGGCAGGCAATCATTCGGTTACCATCGGTGAAGTCAAAGAGATTGTAGACGAGGCCATCGAAAACAACAAGAAGAGAAGAGTGTCAAATCTCTTCAGAAAAATGTCCAACAATTTAATCGACGAGAACGGCATGGTAATGCTTCGCGAAAAAGATTTTGATTAATATTTGGGGGTTGGCTTAATGGCTAAAGAGGAAAACGTGTTTATATCTGAAGACGACGCGTATCTTTTCGGTAAAGGAACACATTACGATATTTACAAAAAACTCGGTGCCCATATAACTACCAGAGGCGGCAAGCAGGGAGTTTTCTTTGCTGTATGGGCGCCCAATGCAAAAGAAGTATATGTCATCGGTTCTTTTAACGGATGGCAGGAAAATCAGTATCCCATGGAAAGAATGGGAGAAATAGGAATTTATACCACCTTTATCAAGAATGTTAAAAAGGGTGATATGTATAAATTCCTAATTTTAACTGAGAGCGGACAGAAGCTTTACAAGGCGGATCCTTATGCAAATGCTGCAGAGTTAAGGCCGGGAACAGCTTCCGTTGTTACGGATATTTCCGATTTTAAGTGGTCCGACACCGTATGGATGAATTCCCGTGCAACCAAGAATCTCTTCAAAGAGCCCATGGCTATTTACGAGTGCCATATCGGTTCATGGATGAGACATCCTATTCCCGACAGGGACGGCTTCTATTCATACAGGGATTTTGCCGACAGAATCGTAAAATATTTAAAGGCTTTAAAATATACACACATCGAACTGATGGGCATCGCAGAGCATCCTTTCGACGGTTCATGGGGCTATCAGGTAACGGGTTATTATGCACCCACTTCAAGATACGGTTCGCCTGAAGATTTCCAGTATCTGGTAAATACTCTTCATAAAAACGGCATCGGTATTATCCTTGACTGGGTTCCCGCACATTTCCCGAGAGATGCGCACGGTCTTGCAGATTTTGACGGTACATGTCTTTACGAACATCCCGATCCTAGATTAGGCGAACATCCCGACTGGGGCACCAAGATTTTTAACTACGGTAAAAACGAAGTCAGAAACTTCCTTATCGCCAATGCTTTGTTCTGGATAAAAGAGTATCACATCGACGGTCTTCGCGTGGATGCGGTTGCTTCAATGCTTTATCTTGACTACGGCAAACAGGCGGGCGGATGGGTTCCCAACAAATACGGCGGAAACGAAAACCTCGAAGCAATCGAATTCTTCAAACATCTGAATTCTGTCATAAGAGGCGGCTTCCCCGGAGTGTGTACCATCGCGGAAGAGTCTACGGCATGGCCTAAAGTTACGGCTGCTCCAGAAGACGGCGGACTCGGATTTACTTTCAAATGGAATATGGGCTGGATGCATGATTTCTGCGAATACATGAAGCTGGATCCTTATTTCAGAAAGAACAATCACAACAAGCTCACCTTTGCAATGAGCTACAACTCGGCTGAGAATTATATCCTTCCTCTTTCGCATGATGAGGTAGTGCATCTTAAGTGTTCAATGGTCAATAAGATGCCCGGATATCAGATTGATAAATATGCAAACCTCCGTGTGGGCTACACATTCATGTTCACGCATGAAGGCAAGAAGCTTCTTTTCATGGGCCAGGAATTCGGCCAGGAAAGAGAGTGGAGCGAAGAGAGAGAACTCGACTGGTTCCTTCTTGAAAACCACTTAAACAGAGGCATGCTTGATTATACCGAAGAGCTCTTAAAGATTTACCGTAAATACCCTGCTCTATATGAGTTTGATGCAAGCTGGGAAGGTTTCGAATGGGTTAATGCAGACGATGCCGACAGAAGTATTTACAGCTACTTAAGAAAGAGTTCAACCGGCAAGAACTCCATCCTCGTAATTCTTAACATGACACCCATGAGAAGAAACAATTACTGGGTAGGCGTTCCGACCAAAGGTAAATACAAACTGCTTCTTAACAGCGACGAAAAGAGATTCGGCGGAAACGGCGGAGACATTCCTACAGTTATTACCGCAGAAGAAGGCGAGTGCGACGGCAGACCTTATCATATCGAATTCGACTTACCTTCATACGGCGCCGCAATATTTGTATTTTAATGTTTTAATGACAAGACACTTTTCCTGTTTTATAATAGACGGGAAAAGTGTCTTACAATTTAGAGAGGGACAATTATGATCTTTTATTTTTCAGCTACAGGCAACAGCAAACATGTGGCAGACGAAATTGCAAAGAAAACCGGCGAACAGGTTGTATCGATGGCTGACTGCGTTAAAAAAATGCAGTTTGATTTCAAACTGAAAAAGGGCGAAAGAATCGGATTTGTATATCCCATCTACTACTGGAGTCTTCCTTCGGTTGTCGAAGAATTCGTAAAATCACTGTCCATAGAAAAATACGGCAAGCATTATTCATACTCGGTAGCTACCTGCGGTGTTGCAACCGGCGGCGCCGACATACAGCTTTCCAAGCTTCTTGCCAAAAGAGGCATTGGCCTTAATGCATCATTCTCCTTAAGGATGGTGGATAACTATACAGTAGTTTTTAACGTAAAAAAATCAGACAAGAATGCTGCCAAGAATCTTAAAGCTGAAGAAGAACTCAAAAACGTTCTCTTTTTAATCAACAATAAAATCGGCGGATACCACAATCATCTGCGCGGAGTATGGCCTGCTTCGAAAGTCACCAGAGTGGCTTACAATCTTACCAGAACCACTTCGCCTTTTAAGGTTTCCGAAGACTGTATCGGTTGTGGCATCTGTGCAAAGCAGTGTCCGACCTCTGCTATTTCGATGGATTACGGCAAGCCCGTATGGGTTAACAAAAAGTGCAGTCTCTGCCTTGGCTGTCTCCATCGCTGCCCCGTAAACGCTATCTCTTACGGACCTACCACAAAGCGTAACGGCCAGTATTTATACACCGAAACGCAGAAGGATGATAAAGATGAGTAATATACGTGAAATAAACGTAAAAGAAATAACCGAAGCAGTTGCTTCAATGTGCATTGAAGTAAATCACAATCTTTCCGAGGATATGAGATGTGCTCTCGACGATGCTTTTAATAAAGAAAGCTCAGAGCTCGGCAAACAGATCCTCAATCAGTTAAAGCAAAACCTCGTTATCGCAAAAGAAGAAATGATACCTATCTGCCAGGACACGGGAATGGCAGTTGTTTTTATGGAAATCGGTCAGGAAGTTCATTTTACGGACGGTAACCTTGAAGATGCGATTAACGAAGGTGTAAGAAAAGGTTATGTCGAAGGATATTTAAGAAAGTCCGTTGTAGACGATCCTATCATAAGAAACAACACGAAGGACAATACGCCTGCAGTAATTCATTACTCTATTGTTCCCGGCGATAAAGTTAAGATTACTATTTCACCTAAGGGCTTCGGCAGCGAAAACATGAGCAAGGTCTACATGTTAAAACCTGCTGACGGTATCGAAGGCGTTAAGAATGCAATC
>JAFYHV010000005.1 GCA_017538995.1 Lachnospiraceae bacterium
GCGACAATTCTGGTCAGTTCTCTTTTAGTGCTGCTTTTAAATACATTACTTCTGATATTCACTCTGATTGTCGACATTCCTTTAATTAAACGCGAAGCCGGGGAAAGATCGGCCGCCAAAAATATAATAAGTGAGGCAGCCGAAGCAGAACCAAAATTAAATTCTTGCAGTACGACCGACTCTGCAATAAAATAAAATTCGGAAAAAATACGGAAGGCATTTTCCGATTATATATGAAAGAGAGAATTTTTTATGAGATCCTACATTGAAGAAAGCAACTTTTTTAAAGGAATCAATCCTGAAGAAATCGCTCAGAAATACGGCACACCCGTATATGTATACAATGAAGAAAATATCAGAGAGCACATGAGAGATGTTGCAAACGTTATCACAAAATATCCTTATCGTGCGAACTACTCAATGAAGGCTAACAGCAACTTAACCATCCTTAAGATGGCGCTCGAAGAAGGCCTTAACGCAGACGCTATGTCCGAAGGCGAGATGAGACTTCTTATCAAAGCAGGTTTCCCTTCAGACAGAATTTTCTTCGTACCCAACAATGTAGATAAGTCAGAACTTCAGTTTGCAATCGACCACGATATCATGGTAAGTCTCGACAGCCTCGACCAGCTCGATTTATTCGGACAGCTTAACCCCGGCGGAAAATGCTCAGTCAGAATCAATCCCGGCGTAGGCGCAGGACATCATGAAAAAGTTGTTACTGCAGGCAAGAAAACAAAATTCGGTGTAGCTGAAGAAGACGTTGATAAAATCTTTGAAATCGCAAAGAAATACAACCTCACAATCGCTGAGATTAACCAGCATGTAGGTTCACAGTATCTTGATCCCGAACCCTTCCTTCAGGCGGTTGAAAACTTCTTAAGAATTGCTGAGAAGTTTGACAGCCTCGAGTACATCGACTTCGGCGGCGGATACGGTATTCCTTATCATAAATTAGACGACGAAGCTAAGTTTGACATGGCTTCATTCACGCAAAAGTTTACAGCACTCCTTGATGCATATGCAGAAAAGCACAAAGACAATCTGCCTTTATTTAAGAGCGAACCCGGCAGATACTGCGTGGCAGAAGGCGGCGTTATCCTTGGCAGAGTACATGCGACAAAGCAGAACGCAGGTAAAAGATACGCAGGTACCGACATTGGTATGAACGTTCTTGCGCGCCCCACACTTTACGATTCATATCATGAAATCGAAGTGCTTCATAACGGCAAGGCAGTAAGCCGCGACGTACTTGAAGAAGTAAGCGTATCGGGTAACATCTGCGAATCAGGCGACCTTCTTTGTAAGGAAAGACCTGTGGCTCACATTGAAACAGGCGATTTGGTATGCGTACTCGATGCAGGTGCTTACGGCTATTCAATGAGCTCATCCTACAACACACGTCCTCGTGCAGCAGAAGTTCTTATCACCAAAGAAGGCACAGACAAACTTATAAGAAGAAGAGAAACATACGATGATCTCTTCGCACTCTTCACAGAATAGGAGAATCCATATGGATATCAAAGAAATACTTTCAAAAGTTGACCATACACTTCTTGCAGTTGATGCAACCTGGGATCAGATCAAAACTATCTGCGACGATGCGGTTAAATATCAGACCGCTTCAGTCTGCATTCCCGCAGCATATGTCAAAAAAGCAAGTGAATACATTAAGGAAGAAGCCGCAGAGCAGCACCTTCCCAACGTAAAAGTCTGCACAGTCATCGGTTTTCCGAACGGCTACTCAACTACCGCGGTTAAATGCATGGAAGCAAGAGAAGCCATCGAAAACGGCGCAGACGAAATCGATATGGTCATTCATGTCGGCGCACTTAAAGATAAGAAATACGACGACATCCTAAAAGACATAAAGTCCGTAAAAACAGCATGCGAAGACAAGGTGCTTAAAGTTATCATCGAGACATGTCTTTTAACAGACGAAGAAAAGATTAAGATGTGCGAAATTGTTAATGAGTCAGGCGCAGATTACATCAAGACTTCAACAGGATTTTCAAAGGGCGGCGCTACGAAGGAAGACGTTGCGTTATTTGCAAAATACGTAAAAGCGCCCGTAAAAATAAAGGCAGCAGGCGGTATTGCATCGCTTGAAGACGCTGAAGAATTCATTAAGCTCGGAGCCGACAGACTCGGTACGAGCCGAATCGTAAAAATCGTAAAGAGCATGGAAGAATAGCATTATCCGGGCTCGGAACGGCTTATAAATGGAAACAGAGGGATCAAAAAATCAAATAGAAGAAACTTCCGAAAAGGGCGCAAAGAAACGCGAGAGAACGAAACTTGAAAAAGTCATCATCGATCTTGTGTGCGGCGTGGCAGTCGGAGCAGGTGCAATACTCCCCGGGTTCAGCGGCGGAGTATTATGCGTTGTGCTCGGAATGTATCCGCTTATCATGGAACTTTTCTCGCATCCGTTCAAAGCGTTTAAAAAGCACTGGAAGGTATACTTGTTTATCTTAATCGGCTGGTTGATAGGCTTTTTTGCGGTGTCAAACGTCATCAAGTTTATGTACGCAAGATACGAAGTATATACACTCTGGACCTTTGTCGGAATGATTTTCGGAAACATACCTTCGCTCTACAAACAGGCGGGCAAAAAAGGCCGCAAAGCAAGCTCATTCATTTCGATGGCAGTTGCTTTCATCGTGATGTTTGCATTACTTTTCTCGGTTGCAATGCTTCCGAATCTTAATATCACTCCGAATGTTTGGTGGTATCTTTTCTCCGGTTTTATGTGGGGCTTAAGCATCATCATTCCGGGATTAACAAGTTCATCCATCATGATGAGCCTCGGCATCTACGAATCGTTTAACGCAGGCCTCGCGGGCTTTAAACCGATAGTAATCATTCCGTGGTTAGTCGGTATGCTTTTAACGGCAGCAGCATTAGCAAGACTCGTCGAATACATATTTAAAAAGCATTATTCCGAAGCGTTCCACGCGGTAATCGGAATAGTCGTATCATCGACGATAATGATTTTCCCGATATTCCATCCGTACAGACTCTCGGATATCTTTATCTCGGCAGCGTGCGTGATTATCGGATTTATAGTCGCATATTTTTTGAGCAACTTTAAGATAGAAGAACAGACAGACTAAAGGAAACGACATGAAAATTATTTTACGAGAAGATTATCCTTTCTTTTATGAGACCCACATGCACACCAATCAGGGCAGCGCATGCGGCAACAATACAGGTTACGAAATGGCCGAAGCTGCCAAAGCATTCGGCTACACCGGCGTATTCATCACAGACCACAACTGGGGCGGAAACACATGCGTCTCGAGAGAACTTCCCTGGGAAGAGTGGATGACACAGTATGCAAGAGGTTACCGCGACGCGAAGAGATTCGGCGACGCAAACGACTTCGATGTTTTCTTCGGAATGGAAACAGGCTTCACGGGAACCGAGTTTTTAATCTACGGACTCGAGCCCGAAGACTTCATCAAAATGCCTGAATTCAGAACCTGCACAATCGAAAGGCAATATGAACTCATAAAAGAAAGAGCTGGCCTCGTATCACAGGCACACCCTTTCAGAGTTGAGCCCTACATTCCTGAGATACGTACATTCCCTCAGTATGCTGATGCAATCGAAGCTTACAATGCGACACATTCAAGCCCCTTAAGCAAGGCACACAATATCGCAGAGTGGAACGATCAGGCAATCGAACTTGCGCTTGAATATAACAAGCCTATTACAGCAGGTTCGGACGTACATTCAACCAGACTTTTCGGCGGCGGAATGGCTTATAAGAGAAGACTTAAAAGTGCAAAAGATTTCTGCGACGCAATAAAAAATAACGAGGACTATATCGTTTCCGACGGCGTTTACTGGAGAGATAAAAAGGGAACGATTATTGACGGTATAGAAACAAGATAAACGCAGGAAATATCGGGCATAAAAGCGGGACAAACAGGCATAAAATTTGACATTTGCGCGATTTTTTGGTAATATTTCACCTAAGCAACATTTTTGGACATCCTTGGTTTTACGATTTAGGAACAGTGGGTTATAAGACTTAAGTCGAGAGATACAGATTACAAAAACGGTTATTTTATGTTAGGAAAATGTAAAGTGCGCATTACTGCTTTAACATGCGCATCAATATTATCAATAATAGGCATCGGAGCTTCACCTTTCAAAATAAATGATATGGTGAATGTGAACGGCAAAGCAACGTTAAACGTACCCGAGATGGAAATGGATTCGTTTATACTTGACGGCGGTGTTGCGGGAATTACCGAAAAAGACATTTATGTCGAAGCGGTAGAAAAGACTGCACAGAAAGCCAAGAAAGCAGCCGCAGTAGAAGTTGAAGAAATCGTGGAAGAAGTTCCCGAGGAAGAAGAAATCAACTTCGTAATGGCAAACGTTCAGAACTCCGTTAACGTTCGTGCAGAAGCAAACACAGACTGCGAAGTAGTCGGAATGCTTTACAACAAGTGCGGCGGTACCATTCTTGAAGAGGGTGACGGCTGGACCAAGATTGAGTCCGGTGAACTCGTAGGATGGGTAAGAAACGACTTCCTTTATTTTGGGGAAGACGCCAAAGCATACGCAGAGGAAGTCTGCGATCGTATAGCACGTGTAAACGTTGAATGCTTAAGAATCAGAAAAGGTCCGAGCACGGAAGCAGAGACCGACGGTTTGTTTGAAATCAATTCAGAGTGGACAGTTCTCGAAGAACTCGAAGACTGGGTTAAGGTAGATTACAAAGGCGCCGAAAGATACGTATCAGCAGACTATGTGGATGTTGAATGCTTCATCGAAGACGGCGAAACAATGGAAGAAATCAAAGCACGTGAAGCTATCGCTGCTTTGGAAAAAGCAAAGCTTACAGCTAACCAAGGTGCTTATGCCGCAAATGCGGATGACACAACATTACTTGGTGCCATCATTCAGGCAGAGGCTGGCAACCAGTGCTACGACGGTAAACTTGCGGTTGGTGCTGTAGTTCTTAACAGAGTTAAGTCCGACAGATATCCGAACTCCATCAGGGAAGTTATTTATGCACCCGGACAGTTCGGCCCCGCAACAAACGGTTCGCTCGACGTAGTTCTTGCAAACGGTGTTAACGCAGAATGTATGCAGGCTGCAAGAGAAGCACTTGAAGGTGCCACAACAGTCGGCGATGCTAAGAACTTCCACAGAGCAGGATCCGGCGAAAGCGGTGTAGTTATCGGAGCACACGTATTCTACTAAAGCATGTTTGTTTACAGATGTATAAATATGTAATTAAGCCATATGTCCAATCATATGGCTTTTGTAGTTATTATATATAACGGAGGATTAAAAATGAGTATCTCTTTAAAGGGCAGGGATTTCCTTACATTAAAGGATTTTACGAAGGAAGAAATCGAGTACATGCTCGATTTATCTGCCAAGCTTAAGTACAAGAAGAAAAACGGCATTCCCATGGATGAATTAAAGGGAAAAAATGTAGTATTGATTTTTGAGAAAACCAGTACCAGAACCAGATGCTCATTTGAAGTAGGTGCTTTTGACTTGGGTATGCATGCAACATACCTTGATCCGAGCTGCTCACAGATCGGTAAAAAGGAAAGCATCGCAGATACAGCACGTGTACTTTCAAGAATCTACGACGGTATCGAATACCGCGGTTTTGAGCAGACAATCGTTGAAGAACTTGCAAAGTATTCAGACATCCCCGTATGGAACGGTTTAACCAACGAATATCATCCCACACAGATGCTCGCAGACATGCTTACAATCCGTGAACATTTAGGAGGACTTGAGGGCAAGAAACTCACCTACATGGGTGATGCAAGATACAACATGGGCAACTCATACATGATCGCATGTTCCAAGATGGGCATGCATTTCACAGCATGTGCTCCTGCAAAGTATTTCCCTTCCAAAGAACTCGTGGCTGAGTGTGAAGAATTCTGCAAGCTCTCAGGCGGCAGCATCACATTAACAGAAAACGTAGAAGAAGGCACCAAGGGCGCAGACATCATCTGTACGGACGTATGGGTATCAATGGGTGAGCCCGACGAAGTATGGAAAGAGCGTATCGAAGATTTAACTCCTTACAGAGTTACAATGGACGTAATGAAGAACGCCGGCGAAGGCGCAATCTTCCTTCACTGCCTGCCTTCATACCACGACCTTAAAACAAAGATTGGCAAAGAAATCGGCGAAAAATTCGGCCTCGAAGAAATGGAAGTTACAGACGAAGTATTCGAGTCATCATACTCAAGAGTATTCGATGAAGCCGAGAACAGAATGCACACCATCAAAGCCGTAATGGCAGCAACACTCGGTGCATTTGAAAACGAATAAAGCAGGTATAATATGGCAGATTTACAGGAAAAAATTGTTCTCTGCGGCTCCAACGCCTATGAGAAAAAATATTATTTCAACAAAGAATTTGATAAAATTCCCGAACAGGTAAAAGAAGACTTACACATTATGTGCGTACTCTTTACCGAGGAAGTCGGCGGCATTTTCCTAATCGCATTCGATGAGTACGGCGCACCGATTATCCAGACCGATTCGGACGAAAATGATTTTTACTATGACGAAGTAAGTGCGGGTCTCCTCGTAAAAGAAGTGCAGAAAAGCAAGAGAGAACTTTTCGAAGCGCTCACACTTTACTACAGAGTATTTATCCTAAAAGAAGATCCCGCGAAAATTCTCGCGGAAGTAGATGGGGAAAGGGACGAATAATATGTTATTAGTTTGCGACGTAGGCAATACAAATATCAACTTCGGTGTTTACAAGGGCGAGGAGCTGCTCGTAAAGTTTAAAATAATGTCAAAGATGTCCAGAACTTCGGACGAATTCGGAGCCATTATCTGCGAACTCATCGAGCACAACAACATAAGCCTCGACGATATCGACGGCTGCATCATTGCATCCGTAGTTCCCAACGTAATGCATTCGCTTGTAAATGCAATGGAAAGATATCTTAAGAAGAAACCTCTTATCGTTGGCCCCGGCATCAAGACAGGCATCAAAATCATCACAGAAGCACCCAAGGAAATCGGTGCAGACAGAATCGTTGATGCGGTTGCCGCATACGATATTTACGGAGGACCGATACTTGTAATCGACTTCGGTACAGCGACCACCTACGACCTCGTTACAAAGGACGGCGAATTCGCAGCAGGTATCACTGCACCCGGCATCAAAATCTCCGCGAAGGCACTCTGGGAAGACACTGCGAAGCTTCCTGAAATAGAGATTAAAAAGCCCGCATCAATCCTAGCACAGGAGACCATCTCCAGTATGCAGGCAGGTCTTGTGTACGGACAGATCGGTCAGACCGAATACATCATAAAAAAAGTAAAAGAAGAATCAGGCCTCGACGATCTTAAGGTAGTCGCAACAGGCGGACTTGGAAGCATCGTCAGCGAAGAGACAGATATGATTCAGGTTTATGACAGAAACCTTACAATGCACGGACTCAGATTAATATACGAGAAGAACAGAAAATAAGACTATGGACAAGAAACACAAAATCACAAAAGCAATAGTAACAACAATCGCAATTATCTGCGGCATACTTATGGTAGCGGTTATTTCATCGGGACTCTCCATTATGATTTACCGTTCCAATACACCGCGCATCATCATGAAGCAGAACGTCACCGTCACTGAAGGCGAAACAATTATGCTTTCAGACGTGGTTGAAAAAGCAGACAACATAAAAGGCTATCTTTTAGGAGCCGAATGGGTTGAAGGCACACAGGCAACAGGCGTTCCCGATATTAAGGGATTAGGACCCGACGATTTATCAAGACATGAGATAACCGTCACCGAAGGTACGGGCAAGCTTCGTATCTACGTTACGGCCTGGGGCAAGAACCACGAATTTACCGGCGGCGAAACGATCGTTGAAGTAATTGCAAAATAGTCCGATGAACATAGGAAACGTAACTTTAAAAAACGAATATATATTGGCTCCGATGGCAGGTTTTACAGACCTGCCTTTTCGTCTTATTTGCTCTAAAATGGGCGCGGGTATGGTCTGCATGGAAATGATCTCCGCAATGGCCATTACCTACAACAACGAAAAGACATTTGAGATGTTAAAAATAGACCCTGAGGAATCGGTTGTTTCACTCCAGCTTTTTGGAAAAGACCCTGCAATCATGGCAGAGGCCGCAAAGAAGATCGATGAATATCCTTTCGACATTCTCGATGTAAACATGGGCTGTCCGGTTAAAAAGATAGTCGATAACGGCGAAGGTTCTGCACTCATGAAAGACCCCGTACTCGCCGGTAAAATCATTGAGGCGCTCGTAGGGGCTACGAAAAAGCCTGTAACGGTAAAAATACGCTCGGGCTTTGATAAAGACCATATAAACGCCTTAGAGATGGCCAGAGTGGCATACGAGAGCGGAGCAAGCGCCGTAGCGGTGCATGGAAGGACGAGAGAGAAGTTTTACGAGGGAGAAGCCGACTGGAACATCATCAGAGAAGTAAAAGAAAGCATTCCCATCCCCGTCATCGGAAGCGGTGATGCTAAGGATATCGCAAGCTCCGCAAAGATGAAAACAGAAACAAACGTTGACGGAGTCATGATAGGTCGTGCGGCGAGAGGCAACCCCTGGATATTCAAAAGCCTTGCGGAAGGCAAAGAATACAAGCCCTCCAAAGATGAGATAGCAGATATGATACTCGAGCACTTACGCCTTCTTATAGACGCCAAGGACGAGTACAGAGCACTTCGCGAAATGCGCACACACGCGGCGTTTTATACGGCAGGAATGAAGAATTCTGCTTCTTTTAGGAGGGAGATTAACTTCACACAGACGCTCGATGAATTCGTGCAAAAAGTCAACGAAATCAGACTATAATTTATGGATTTTATATCGGTTGACACGTTTTACAAGTATAAGGTATAATATGAATTTGCAGTAGTTTGACCATTGCATATTTAGTTTAAAAGGAGATTAACCATGGCAGAAGAAAAAAAGAATCTCTTGACCCGTGAAGGTCTTGAACAATACGAAGAAGAATTACACTATTTAAAAGTCACAAAGCGTGAAGAAATTGCTCAGAAATTAAAAGAAGCCAGAGCACAGGGCGACTTATCCGAAAACGCAGAATACGATGCTGCAAAGGATGAGCAGAGAAACGTTGAAGCAAGAATCGAAGAACTCGAAAAACTCTTAAAGAACGTAGAAGTTGTCGACAGCGACGGAACAGACGACAAGAGAGTTAAGTTCGGTTCCACAGTTAAGATTCTTGACAAGGAATTAAAAGAAGAGCTCACATACAGAATCGTTGGTGCATCAGAAGCTAAGTGCCTCGAAGGAAGTATTTCAGACGAATCACCTTTAGGCAGAGCATTAATCGGTGCCAAGAAGAACGATACTATTACTGTTGAAGCACCTTGCGGAGAACTCAAGTACAAGGTTCTTGAAATCGTAAAAGAAAAGAGTTCAAAGAAGTAATTTTAGGAGATTAATTTAAAGTGGCAGATAACAATACTAATGTAAATGAAAATCAGGCATCACAGGATATAAACCAGTTACTCAAGGTTCGTCGTGAGAAACTTGCGGCACTTCAGGAAGCAGGCAAAGATCCTTTTGTGATTACAAAATACAATCAGACTCATCATTCAACAGATGCTAAAAAAGAGTACGAAGAACTCGAAGCAAAGCTTTTGGCAGACAGACCTGCACTTAATGTAGAAGGCCTTGATGAAGAAGCTGCAAAAGAAGCAAAGAAGAATGATTACAACGAAAAACGTGCCATTATGGACGCTAACCCCATCCATGTAAGCATCGCAGGTCGTATGATGTCAAAGCGTGTAATGGGTAAGGCATCATTCTGCAATGTACAGGATAAGCCCGGAAACATCCAGGTTTATGTTGCAAGAGATGCAATCGGTGAAGAGTCTTATGCTGATTTTAAGAAGTATGACGTAGGTGATATCATCGGTGTTGAAGGATATGTATTCCGTACAATGATGGGTGAGATTTCCATTCATGCTGAAAAGGTTACACTCCTTACCAAGTCACTTCAGATTCTGCCCGAAAAATACCATGGTTTAACTAATACAGATATCAGATATCGTCAGAGATATGTAGACCTCATCATGAATGAGGAAGCAAAAGATACATTTATCAAGAGATCCAAAATCATTTCATCCATTCGTCGGTTCTTAGACGATCAGGGATTCATGGAAGTTGAGACTCCGATGCTTGTTGCTAACCCCGGCGGTGCAGCAGCAAGACCTTTCGAGACTCACTTCAATGCACTTGATGAGGACCTTAAGCTTCGTATATCACTTGAGCTTTACTTAAAGAGACTTATCGTAGGCGGATTAGAGCGAGTATATGAAATCGGTCGAGTATTCCGTAACGAAGGTCTTGATACAAGACACAATCCCGAGTTCACTTTAATGGAGCTTTACCAGGCTTATACAGACTACCACGGAATGATGGATTTAACAGAGAACATGTTCCGTCATGTAGCTAAAGAAGTACTCGGTACAACCACATTCAAGTACGGTGATATCGAACTTGA
>JAFYHV010000048.1 GCA_017538995.1 Lachnospiraceae bacterium
AATGGCATAAAGCCGTCAATCACGCCCGCGACTGGGAGAAAGATTAATTACTCATAAAAGAAAAAGCTGTTAATCAAATGATTAGCAGCTTTTTTATTTCAGATATTTGTTTAAAAGATACTCTTTACTGTTTGCCTCGGGGTTTTCTATAACCTCTTCAAGCATTTTGTTAAGCATTTCTCCGATTGCCGGTCCGCTCGGAATGCCTTTTTCGATTAAATCTTTTCCCGATACCGCCAGGTCTTTCAGGCTCACGCATTCGCTCTTTGCAATAACCTCTGCGTATGCCTCTTTGTTTTTCCTAAGTCTCTCGAATTTCTCTTCTCTCTGGTAATCGCTCTGCGCCAGCAGATCCGCTTCCCAGACTTTGAAAATATCGGGGAACGCTTCGACGCCGATTTTATTCATAGCACGGCGCATGATTTTTGTGCCTTCATCGAGTCTTTCATCGTGGTATCTGACAAATCTTGCTACCGCATCAATAGTGTCGTTATCGTATTTAAGCCTCCTTAAAATCTCTTTTGCCTTGTCTGAAGATTTCTGCTGATGTCCGTAGAAATGGTCTATACCCTTTTCGTCTGTCGTCAGGCAATCGGGTTTTGCAATATCGTGCAAGAGCATCGAAAGGCGAAGTGCTTTGGTCTTTTCTATGTTTTCTACCGATTTTATGATATGGTCTCCGACCGTGTAGCAGTGATGGGGATTGTGCTGCTCGGTTTCGAAGCATTTGTCAATTTCGGGAAGAAACTCTTTTGTAAGTCCTAATTCATAAGCGGTTTTAAGCATCGCTGGATTGTCGGATAAAAGAATTTTATTCAACTCGGCCTGGATTCGCTCTGCGCTTATTTTGTTTAAGGTCGGCGCTAATTCTTTTATGGCCGCATAGGTCTCTGCCTCAATTTCATAACCAAGCTGTGCCGCAAATCTTACCGCACGAAGAAGCCTGAGCGCATCTTCGGTAAATCGCTCTTTTGCGTTGCCCACGCAGCGTATGGTTTTATTTTCAATGTCATCCATTCCGCCGAAGATATCCACTAATCCTTCGGAATCGTTATAGGCCATCGCATTAATCGTAAAATCTCTTCGTAAAAGATCTTCTTTAAGATTCGATGTGAATTCGACACTTTTAGGATGTCTGGCATCCTCGTATTCGCCGTCGATTCTGTAGGTTGTGACCTCATACATTTCTTTTCCCATAAGGACTGTGACTGTCCCGTGTTTAAGGCCTGTGTCAACGGTTCTTCTGAAAATCTTTTTTACGTCTTCGGGCTTGGCCGAGGTCGTGATATCCCAGTCGTTGGGAATTCTTCCAAGGATTGAATCGCGCACGCAGCCGCCGACCGCATACGCTTCGTATCCGGCCTCATAGAGTGCTTTTATGATTTTTTCAACATCCAAAGGAAGATTTATTTTCATTTTATATCCAGTTCGACAGGGCAGTGATCAGAGCCCTGAATATCAGCATGTATTTTAGCATCAAGCAGTCTGTCTTTTAATTTTTCGGAGACCACAAAATAGTCGATACGCCAGCCTGCGTTCTTCTCTCTGGCCTTGAACATATACGACCACCATGAATATTTATCCTTTTCGTCGGGATAAAAATATCTGAACGAATCAATGTATCCGTTTTCGAGCACCCTCGTAAAACATTCTCTTTCCTGGTCCGTAAAACCGGCGTTCATATGGTTTGTTTTAGGATTTTTAAGATCGATTTCCTGGTGCGCCACATTTAAATCGCCACAGTAAATGACGGGCTTTGTTTCCTCGAGTTTCTTAACATATGAAAGAAACGCCTCTTCCCAGACCATTCTGTAATCGAGTCTTGTAAGCTCTCTCTGGGAGTTCGGAACATATACGTCTATAAAATAGAAGTCCTCAAACTCCGCTGTAATCACACGTCCTTCGTGGTCATGCTCTTCTATTCCGATTCCGTAGGTTACACTTATCGGCTCTTTCTTCGTAAAGACTGCGGTTCCCGAATAGCCCTTCTTCTCCGCATAATTCCAGTACTGAAAATATCCCGGAATATCCAGTTCAATCTGGCCTTCCTGAAGTTTGGTTTCCTGAAGGCACAAAATGTCGGCGTCGATTTCATTGAAGAAATCCATAAAACCCTTGCCCATACAGGCTCTTAATCCGTTTACGTTCCATGAGATAAATTTCATAGTGTATTCCTCTTTGTGTTCTCGCAAATCTATTACATTTTATCATAAAAGAGACTTTTAGAATATCGCAAAACAAATTTTATTTTCAATCTGGTCTTATGTTTTTATCTGTTTTTGGTTATTTTAATAATATCAAATTTTATATATCCTTGACCTATGCTCGGAAAGGACACAAAAGCAATGACTAAAAATCAGGTAAAATTCACAACTATAAGACTAACGGTAACAGCATTATTCATGGCAATGAACATAGCGATGTCTTCATTCGGCGTTCCCGTTCCCGGAGGACATCTATATCTTTGCGATATCGTAATCTGTACCGCTGCCATTTTGTTAAATCCTTTGGAAGCATTCGTAGTGGGTGGTATCGGCTCATTCTTGGGCGATATGATTTTTTACCCCCTACCCATGTTTGTTTCCCTCGTCACACACGGTCTGCAGGCTATGGTAATATCAGTCTTCGCACACTATGTACTTAAGAAACACCCTAAAATCGCCGCAGGTATCGGCGTTTCAATCGGCGTTCTTATAATGGTTGCAGGATACACATTCGGAAAAGCATTTATCTATTCAACACCCGAGTACGCAATCATGAAGCTTCCTTATGAATTCGCACAGGGAATCCTTGGCGCAGTATTCGGAATGCTTTTGGTTTTCAGATGCGGTATTAAAAAAGTTTTCAACCTTGTTGTGGGAGCCAATGACAAAAAGATTGAAAAAACTGAAAAAGATTAAAACACTTCATGCATAAACAAAAAGGGAAATCGTCTAAGACGGTTTCCCTTTTTTTATGAGTTCTAATTTTTCTTCTCTTGTAAGTCTGTGCTTTATAAACCACTCTCGACTCATCGCTTCTTTTTTATCATCAAAGGTTTCCGAATACACAAGCTTAACCGGCAGACGGCTTTTGGTGTATTTCGCTCCCTTTCCGGCGTTATGCGCCTTTAAGCGATTATCCAGATCATTCGTATAGCCTGTATAAAGCGTGTTATCCGCACATTCAAGAATGTATATATAATATGCTTTCATTTTAATTCTATATCCAATAATTCTTCATTTAGATTATTAATACCGTATTTATCGTTCGCCAGTTTTTCGTGAAATACACTTTTAATTATTTTAAAAATCTCATCCGTTGAATTTTTTAATTTATATTTTTCTTTAAATTCCTGTAGTATTTTATTCTTATTCTTTCCGCCCTTTAAATTATCACTGATTATCAAGCCACAGGTTTCGCAGCATGCAATATTAAATTCATTCATTTTCTCATCTTCAACGGGATATCCGTCGTTTTTCATAACTTTTTTGATTAAGCCCAATACATACTCCGGCGGATTTACAGTTCCCTGCTCCCATCTTTGAATATTGGCAACAGGGATTCCCAAATACTGAGCAAATTTACTTTGACTTAATCCTGTATAAGATCTTAATTGCTTAATTACCATAATTGCTGTCCTCTCTACAAATATTATACACAATATGTATATAGTTTTCAATATTATTATATTGACTTTATTTCTCTGTAAAAGTTATATAATTATATTCATATAAAAAACACCGTGGATAACTCCGCGGTGTTTTTATTCTATGTGTTTTGTAGATTCCGTTGAAATTTTCTTAATCCACTTTTTACTTCGTAGTCTCAGAAACGCCCATATCGTCTTTACAATCTGGTCCGATTTAAGGCAGATGTAAATCCAGAAAGGCGGAAGTTTAAAGTAAAAGCCGGCGAGAATTCCAAGCGGTATTGCAAGTACCCAAAGCATAATATTGTCGGCAACCATTAACATTGTTGTATCACCGCCGCCTCGAAGAACGCCTTTGGTCATGATACTGTTCGTGCCCTGGAATACAACTATGAGGCAGATCGCGTTCATAAGCTGTTTGGCGATCTGCACCGTTTCGGGACTGACATTATCATAAAAACCGATGATTAGGTCGCTGAAAATAAAGATAAATAGTGCGGACAGCGTTCCTAAGAAAAGTCCGAGTCCGAAAAAGCGATAGCCCTGCTTCATCGTCTTTTCTTTATCGCCTTCACCGAGCGTAATTCCCGTCACTATTGCGCCAGCCTGGCTGACGCCCGAAATGACGACGTTGCTTAACTGCTGTGTTACGCTTGTAATCGCGTTTGCGGCAGTAAAG
>JAFYHV010000049.1 GCA_017538995.1 Lachnospiraceae bacterium
TACAAAGAAGGCAAGAGTAACGTGGCTATCGCCAAAGAACTCGGAATCGGAGTTGGCGAAGTTAAGCTTGTAATCGATTTGGCAAATATGTAAATACTTTTAAGGATTAATTCTTTTATGAACGTTAAATCTTATCTTAAAGGTATCGGAGTCGGAATTATTGTTGCTTCTCTGATACTTATAATAGCCGGAAATATAAATAACCGTATGTCTGATGCGGATGTGATAAAAAGAGCGAAAGAGCTCGGAATGGTCGAAGCATCGGCAGTGAATCAGAGTACTGAAACAGTTGTAACTGCAAATACTGAAGAAACAAAGGAAAATGCAGAAGCTGAAACCAAAGAAAATTCTGCAGAAACCTCTACGGTAGAAACAACCGAAGATAAAACCCTCGTTGAAAGCAATACTACAGATACTGATACAGACACATCCGAAGATACAAAACCTGAGGATGCAAATGTTTCAGAAGATAATGTAGCAGATTCTAATGCAACAGACGAAACAACTGATACAGCTACAGAAAACATCGGTGAAACAGTAAAAGTTGAAGTCAGATCGGGCATGAGTTCGGAATCGGTATCACTTGCGGTAAAGAATGCAGGACTTGTTGATGATGATACCGAGTTTAACAAATATCTTTGTGAGAACGGATATGACAAAAAGTTGAGAGTCGGTTCTTTCGATATTCCGTCGGGTTCTGATTTCGAAACAATATCGAAATATCTGTGCGGAATTAAATAGTTTTATTTCTTTTATGATGTTTAAAGAAACCCCTTGCATAAAGGGGTTTTCTTATGTTATAATCCGTATGTTGCGCTATAAATACACACGTATGCTGTTTTAAGCCTTGGTGCCCAGAGGGTTTGGCTAAAAGCATACGGAGGAAAAACCAAGGAGGAAAATTAAATGAGCGTTATTTCAATGAAACAGTTACTCGAGGCAGGTGTGCACTTTGGACACCAGACTAGAAGATGGAACCCTAAGATGGCTCCTTATATTTATACCGAGAGAAACGGTATTTATATTATCGATCTTCAGAAGTCTGTTGGTAAAGTAGACGAAGCATACAATGCAATTTCTGAAATTGCACAGGCAGGAGGAACTGTTCTTTTTGTTGGTACAAAGAAGCAGGCTCAGGATGCTGTAAAGACAGAAGCAGAGCGTTGCGGTATGTACTATGTTAATGAGAGATGGCTTGGTGGTATGCTTACAAACTTCAAGACCATCCAGTCTTCAATCGAAAGACTTAAAGCTATCGAGAAGATGAGCCAGGACGGAACATTCGAAGTTCTTACAAAGAAGGAAGTTGCTAAGCTTCAGAAAGAATGGGACAAGCTTGAGAAGAACCTTGGCGGTATCAAGGAAATGACAAGAATTCCCGATGCTATCTTTGTAGTAGATCCCAAGAAGGAAAAGATCTGTGTACAGGAAGCTCATTCACTCGGCATTACTCTTATCGGTATCGCTGATACAAACTGTGATCCCGAAGATCTTGACTATGTAATTCCCGGTAACGATGATGCAATTCGTGCCGTAAAACTTATCGTAAGCAAGATGGCTGACGCTATCATCGAAGCTAACCAGGGCGAAATTATGACAGACATCGAAGCTGAATCGGCAGAAGCTGATGCTGAACTTGATGCAGAAGAAGCATAATTAACAATCGTTACAATAAATCAGATTTTATACAAGGGAGGAAATAAACATGGCAGCTATTACAGCTAGTATGGTAAAAGATTTAAGAGAAATGACCGGCGCAGGAATGATGGATTGCAAGAAGGCTCTTACAGAAGCTGACGGCAACATGGATGCAGCCGTAGATATACTTAAAAAATCAGGTGCAGCTAAGATGGAAAAGAAAGCAAGCAGAATCGCAGCAGAAGGTATTGCGAGAGTTGCTTGTGACAATGGTGTTGCAGTTGTAGTTGAAGTTAACTCAGAAACAGACTTCGTTGCTAAGAACGAAGTATTCCAGACATTCGTACAGGATGTTGCTGATAAAGCACTTGCAAGCGGATTAAACGGTGGTGCAAACGGTGAAGACGTTGCTGCATTACTTGACGGTGGCCTTCAGGCTGAATTCGCTGACAAGACTCTTAAGATTGGTGAGAAGCTTTCCTTCAGAAGATTCGAAAGAGTTGCAGGCGACGAAGTTGCTACATACATCCATGGCGGCGGAAAGATTGGTGTTCTTGTTGCTGCTACAGGCGCTAACGGCGATGCAGTTAAAGAAGCTCTTACAAACGTAGCTATGCAGGTTGCAGCTATGAATCCTACATACATCTCAAGAAATGACATCTCTGCAGATGAACTTGCAAAGATCAAAGACATCACTCTTGAGAGCGCATTAAACGATGCATTCACATTACCTAAGCCCATCCTTAACAAACTTCTTGAAGAAGCAGTTAACGGTTCAGCTTGGAGTGATGAAGACAAGAAAGCTTACGAAGAGAACAAGACAAACAAGTATCTTCCTAACTTCATTTCAGATGTAGGTAAGGCTGCTCTTGCTCAGGCAGCGCTTGCTAAGAAGGAAGAGATTTCCGGCGATAAGATTTTCGCAGGTCTTGTAGAAGGTCGTATTTCAAAGCAGCTCAAAGAAATCTGCTTACTTGATCAGGTTTATGTTAAAGCTGAAGACGGAAAGCAGAGCGTTGCAGCTTACCTTAAGAGCGTTGATGCAAACATCGTTATCTCCAAGTTCGTTCGTTTCGAAGTTGGTGAAGGTATGGAAAAGAGAAATGATGACTTCGCAGCAGAAGTTGCAGCTCAGGCTAACGCATAATTAAACTTTAAAGATTTCAAAGCGTCATGCAAAAGCATGGCGCTTTTTTTATGGCATATTACAAGATATTGTGGTTGACATATTACGCACAAACTAATGTCTAAAAATAGCATTTGAATACTCATTTTCATTGTGTTATTATATCTTTTGCACACCCGTTGCTTTACATAATTTCTCGAGGTCTTGATATGGAATCTAAAGATAATATTCAATATACTGAATTCCGCAAAAAAAGAATAAAATTCTTCAAGAGACTCATCATTTTTTTGGTGTGCTTTTTTATTGCTGTGCCCAATGTTCTTTGCGCACTGAATTTTTATTATCTGTATAAAACAAATTCTTCGCTTTCATCCCTTGCTGAAGAACTTAATATCTTAAAGATTACAGAGACTGAAATGGTTGCTTCAAATGAAGTAAACTCGACACCTGTTGTAACAGCAAATGTTGATAAGGATTATGTTTTACGAGTTAAATCCGATGCTGAAGAATACGAAGGCTATCAGAGAGTTTATCTTACATTCGATGACGGCCCGAGCAAATATACCAATGAACTTCTTGATATACTAGATAAGTACAATGCAAAGGCTACATTCTTTGTGCTTGCTCAGGATGGATACGACGAAGAATATCAGAGAATTATAAATGACGGTCATACTTTAGGAATCCATTCTTACAAGCATGTCTACAGCGATGTATATTCAAGTTATGACGGATTTAAGGAAGATGTTGATTCTATCTATGCATTTGTAGAAGAGAAAACAGGTGTTAAGCCCTTATTCTACAGATTCCCCGGCGGAAGCTCCAATACAATCTATAAGGGCGAGAAACAGGATCTCTTAAAATATCTCGACGAGAAAAACCTGGTTCATTACGACTGGAATGTTACAAGTAATGACGCTACATACGGTGGACTTTCAAAGAGCCAGATTGCAAATAATATTTTAAAGAATATCGGAGACAAAGAAGAAGCGGTTGTTTTAATGCATGATGCAAACGACAAGCATTCTACCATTGAAGCTCTTGAACTTGTATTCGAAAGCCTTCAGACGAAAGATAATGTAGTATTTTTGCCGATTACGGAATATACCGAACCGGTCCAGCACATAAAAGAAAAAACAGAGGAATAGTGTATTATGGGGTTTTTTAATGATTTAAGAGAAGATCTTGCATCTGCAGTCAATCAGCTGACTGATGACAAATCCGAAAATGATATCGAGATTTCATCAAAGCAGATGAAAGATGAAATAGCAAAAAAAGAAAAGAAGAATAAAAAAGATAAACGCAATAACGAAAATCTTGAGCATGAAATCAAGAATTATCTTAATATTTCCGAAGAAAGCGAAGAGGCTTCAAAAGAAGAAAACAATTCTGAAGATAATTCGTACAATCTTGAAATGAATTCTGATTACGGATTTGAAAACACATCTAACGAAGCGAATGCTCCTATTGAGGAAAAAGTGTTTGAAAATGTAGTTGAAGAAGAGTTTGTTGGTTCAGAGGAATCGGATAATATTACAGAAGAGGCTAAAGATTTTATGGAGAATACTTTTATATCCAACGATCAAACTGCATATGATGCTGAAACAAGCAATGATTACAGCATTATCAGTAAAGGCAGCATTGTTCACGGAGGCATTGATACAACAGGCAGCATCGAAATTCACGGTATAGTTGAAGGCAGCGTAAAAGCTAACGGAGAACTTATTTTATCAGGTTCAATTACCGGTAATGTTGAAGCTCTTATAATCTCTGTAAACGCAGGAAAGATTCGCGGAAATGTAAAAGCATATAACGGCATTTATATAAGTGAAGATTCAATTCTTATCGGAGATATTGAATCCACAGAAGCTGAAATCGGCGGTGCAGTTAAAGGTAAAATCGATGTAAACGGACCTGTAGTTCTTAAGTCTGATGCAAAGGTTTTAGGAGATATCGACTGCAAGAGCGTACAGATTAATAATGGCGCAGTTATAGAAGGAAAATGTTCACAGAAATATGCTGATGTTTCGCCCAGCAAATTCTTTGAGAACCTGTAAGGTAATTGACAAACATTTAATATTATTTATAATTAAATTAGGTGCTACCGATAGACGGTTGCCAAAGTTGAAATTAAAAAAAGTTTTAATAACCGCTCAGTAGCATTGGGCGGTTATTTTTTTGCATCTTTTATGATCTTGTAAACAAGACCAATAAGAGCGATTATCATTATAATTAACTGAATTAAATCAGTTAAAGTAACGTTCATCGCATCACCCCCTTTCCTAAGAATGAAGGGTGAGCACCCTTCGAAAAAGGGTAACCGCCTACCGTTTCATGGTAACACCTAAAAAAGAGTATAACAAATTTCAATTTTATTGTAAATAATATACAATAGATATTCAAAATAGTTAGAATAATGCACAAATTATTTTGCTATATTCTTTAAAATAAATATAGTTAGAAAATATTTAATTTGTTATAATAAGTAATGGATAAATATTAAAAATATTTCTTTTGAAAATATAGGAGTTTGCAGTATGCGTATACTTTTAAAATTAAGCGGCGAAGCTTTAGCCGGTGAAAAGAAAACAGGATTTGACGAAGAAACAGTTTTAATGGTTGCCCGTCAGGTAAAAGAGATTGTAGACAGAGGAACCGAAGTCGGAATTGTAATCGGCGGCGGAAACTTCTGGAGAGGCAGAACAAGCGAAAACATTGACAGAACAAAAGCAGATCAGATTGGTATGCTTGCGACTGTTATGAACTGCATTTATGTATCTGAGATTTTCAGATCTGTAGGCCTTGAAACAAATATCCTTACACCTTTCGAGGTTGGTTCTTTTACGAAGCTTTTCTCCAAAGACAGAGCCAATAAATATTTTAAAAGAGGCCAGGTTGTATTCTTTGCAGGCGGTACCGGACATCCTTATTTCTCAACCGATACACCTTCGGTTTTAAGAGCCATCGAAATTGATGCGGATGTTGTTCTTCTTGCCAAATCAATCGACGGTGTTTACAGCGACGATCCGAAGAAAAATCCCAACGCCGTTAAGTACGATGAAATCAGCATTAACGATGTAATTGCGCAGAACCTTCAGGTGGTTGATATGACAGCATCAATCCTTGCAAGAGACAACAAAGTTCCGATGTGGATTTTCCCTCTGTTCGAAGAGAACTCAATTGTTAATACACTTTACGGCGAATTCAACGGAACCAAAATCACCGTATAAATACATTGGAATTAAAACGAAAATATAGTATAATAAACAGGTAGTTTTGAATTAAAAATATTCATACACAAGGGGGTTTTATGAAAGAACAACTCGTTATTTATGATGATAAGATGAAAAAGACCATAGAGCATCTTGCAGCTGATTATCAGACAATCCGTGCAGGAAGAGCCAATCCTCATGTACTCGACAGAGTTATGGTGGATTATTACGGAACCATGACACAGATTCAGGGTGTCGGCAATATTTCCGTTCCCGAACCCAGAGTAATCCAGATTGCTCCGTGGGAGAAGAAACTCATAAAAGACATCGAAAAAGCTATCATGGCTTCAGATGTCGGAATTACACCTTCTAACGACGGTAACGTTATCCGTCTCGTATTCCCCGAACTTACAGAGGAAAGACGTAAGGATCTCGTAAAAGAAGTAAGAAAGAAAGGTGAAGAAGGCAAGGTTGCCATCAGAAATATCAGACGTGACGGTAACGATGCATTTAAGAAGCTTTCCAAGACAGAAATTTCCGAAGACGAAATCAAAGATTTACAGGACGAACTTCAGAAATTAACAGATAAGTATATCAAAGACATTGACAATCTTATTGAAGAGAAAGCTAAGGAAATCCTTACAGTTTAAAACATTCGGTTTTTATGATATAATGTACTTTAGTATAAGCGTTCAATGTATGATTGAACGCTTATAATTTTGTAGAGTAATTTTATGAGGAACTATAATGGATAATTTGAAGATTCCGCGTCACGTTGCGGTTATTATGGACGGCAACGGAAGATGGGCAAAATCAAAAGGTCTTCCCAGAAAAATGGGTCATGTTCAGGGTGGAAAAAACGTTGAAGACATGCTTTATGTCTGCGATGATTTAGGCATCAAATATTTTACGGTTTATGCTTTTTCCACTGAAAACTGGAAAAGAAGCGAAGATGAAGTTGCAGCTTTGATGACATTACTTAGAAGTTATTTGTCATCAGGCTTTAAGAAAGCCGCAAAAAACAATGTTCGTATTCGTATAATAGGTGACAGAACAAGACTTGCTCCGGATATTCAAAAGCTTATCGAGGATCTCGAAGAGGATTCAAAGAATAACACAGGCTTACAGTTCCAGATTGCCATCAATTACGGCGCAAGAGATGAAATCGTAAGAATGATGAAAAGGACCGCTGAAGACATAAAGAGCGGCAAGTTGAATCCTGAAGATATTAACGAAGATTATATTTCTAATAATCTTGATACAAAAGATATTCCCGATCCCGACCTTCTTATCAGAACGAGCGGCGAAGAGAGAATATCAAACTTCTTACTCTGGCAGATTGCATACAGCGAGTTTTATTTTGCGGATTGCCATTGGCCTGATTTTAACAAAGACGAGCTCATAAAAGCTATAGAAGCATACAACAAGAGAGACAGGCGTTTCGGTGACGCAAAATAAGGGGACTTACAATGTTTTGGAAAAGATTTTTCAGCGGTGCGATAGTGCTTGGCCTGACCGTACTATTCGGTTCTTTGGGTGGACCGTTCCTTGCTTTGGCATTGGGCGTTTTATCTTCGGCCGCTTATCTTGAATATACAAAAGCCAGCAGAGTGCGTGAGGAAGGACATCGTGTAAACGGCTTCGAATATATCGGAGTTGTTACGATTATCCTTTATTATGGTATGCTTCTTTTGTTCTCCATTGTAGATTATATTCCAAAAGTAATATCTGACTGGCTTTTTACATCTAACGGATTCTTTACGAATTACACGATTGTTCTGCTTGCTATTTTTACAATCGGTGTTATTTGTATTCTTTGTACCTACATTTTCTGGTATCCGAAATTCAACGCCAATCAGGTGGCCGGAGGCATCTTCGGACTTATTTATACTACTTTTATGATGTCGTTTATTTACTACACCAGAGAGTCTGTAGACGGCATTTGGTTTATATGGGTTATCTTTATCACGTCATGGGTTTCCGACACGTGTGCGTACTTTGTAGGCTCAGCAATCGGCAAACACAAGATGACTCCGAGACTTTCTCCCAAAAAGAGCTGGGAAGGCGCGGTAGGCGGAATTATCGGTTCAGGTATTGCTACAGCAATCTTTGGACTTATCTATGAGATTAACCATGACAGAAGATTTTTAATGATTCCTATTTTCTTCTTGATTGGTTGTATCGGCGCATTTATCTCAATGTGCGGCGACCTTGTAGCTTCTGCTGTTAAAAGAAATAATAATGTAAAGGATTTTGGAAATGTAATTCCCGGTCACGGCGGAATTTTAGACAGATTTGATTCGGTTCTTTTTACCGCTCCGACCGTGTATTTTATGATAGTGTTGTTCCTGGTAAATAAATAATTGTTTTTGTATTGCTAGTTGAGGGTTACCGAATGACAAAGAAAAAATTAATAATCATCATAATTGCTGTTGCAGCTGTTGTTCTGGCGGTATATATACCTGCCGTCATGATTTTCTTTGGCTCTAAAACTAAAGACGGCTTTGCTTATGATAACGGAACACTTTATGATGACAGTGAATCTGCGGCTAAGGAAAAGTCAGAAGATAACAAAAAGTCTGCAGAAGGCCTTATAGTCACGTATACCTGTGATAAAAACAATATGTGTGGCTTTGAAGAGGTTGATGTTTATGAAAACAGAGTAGACCTTATTTTTGATAAAAAAATTCTTGATTCCAGTGCTGAAAAATACGGAGGAAGTTTTAAAAATACGGTTAAAGGAATATACAGTACAAAAGCAGAACTGATTGTACTGAATGCTTACCCTCATGTAACTGGAATTCCCTCAGCAACTTCGGATAACACACAATATATCGTTACTGTTCCTTATTCTTACAATAAAGAAGACATCAGGGATCCCGAAGAAGTTGTTAAAGCGGTTAAAGTGGCGCTTAATGATACATTTTATATAGATTTTTATGATGCGCGAATCGTAATTACGACTCAGTATGAGAAGAATGGCAATTATGAAATGTTAAATCAGTGGTATGATGAAAAGGAATGTGTCTGGGGAGATATAAAGTCCGTACCTTTAGACCATAAACTGGACGATTTACTTTGATTATATTGAGGATATTATGAAAAAACTGGTTATTTTAGGGTCGACCGGTTCTATCGGAACTCAGACCTTAGAGATAGTAAATGATAAAAAAGAAGATTTTGGCGTACTTGCTCTTGCTGCATATTCTAATGTCGATCTGATGGAAAAGCAGGTCAGAGAGTTTATGCCTTCTTACGTTGTTTTATACATGGAGAGTGCTGCCAAAGATCTTGAGGAAAGAATTAAAGATCTTAATGTAAAAGTTTTATCAGGCATGGAAGGTCTTGAATATATTTCAACGCTTGATGAATGCGATATGCTTGTTGCAGCAATGGTCGGAATGATTGGTATAAGGCCTACAATAGCTGCAGTTAAGGCAGGCAAGGATATCGCCCTTGCCAACAAGGAAACTCTGGTAACGGCAGGCCATATTATTGTTCCTTTATGTAAGGAAAACAATGTGAATTTATATCCTGTAGACAGCGAGCATTCGGCTATTTATCAGTGCTTAAAAGCACAGGATTGTAAAATGGTCGATAAGATTCTTTTAACTGCAAGCGGCGGACCTTTCCTTGGCAGAAAATACGATGAATTAAAAGATGTATCCCTAAAAGATGCTCTCAATCACCCTAACTGGGCAATGGGCAAGAAGATTACAATTGATTCTGCTTCTCTTGTTAATAAGGGCCTTGAAGTCATCGAAGCTAAATGGCTTTTTGATGTTGATATAGAAGATGTTGAAGTTATCATTCATCCTCAGAGTATTATTCATTCAATGGTTCAGTTTAAAGATAACGCAGTGCTTGCTCAGCTTGGTTTACCCGATATGAAACTGCCCATTCAGTACGCTTTATACGAAGGCAACAGACAGCCAATGCCCGAGAGAAAAATTGATTTCTTCTCGCTTTCAAAACTTGATTTTTTAAAGCCCGACCATGAGACTTTCAAAGGCATAAAACTTGCTATTGATTCTTATAACAGAGGCTATATTTATACAACGGTATTTAATGCGGCTAATGAAATAGCAAACAGATATTTCCAGGAAGGACGCATTAAATTCCTTCAGATTTACGACATAATCGAAGATGCTTTAACGCTTGACTTCGATACTCACAAGACTCCGACACTTGATGAAATACTCGATGTCGAGAGCAAAGTTTACGATTATATTTCCGAGAAATATTAAAGGCATAAAATGGACTTATCAATACTCTGGACTATTATTTCTTTTATAGTGATTTTCAGTGTAATCGTCATCGGTCATGAAGGCGGTCATTTTCTTATTGCCAGATTAAACGGAATAAGAGTCATTGAATTTACTGTCGGACTCGGACCAAAGATTTTGCATTTCAAAAAGGACGGTACCGAGTTTTCTTTACGTGCGCTTCCTTTCGGTGGAGCATGTATTTTTGAAAATCCTGATGAAATCGATGAAGAAGAGGAAGAAAAAGAGGTAGAAGAAAAGCTCACAAAAGATATTGAAATTGATAAAAGAAACAAAAACTTCAATGAGGCAAGCGTATTTTCGCGAATTGCCACAGTTTTTGCGGGACCGTTTTTCAATATTATTTTAGCTTATTTCCTCGGACTTATCGTTGTATTCTTCTGTGGTGAAGTAGGTACTAAAGTCGATCTTGTAACTCCTGGGTATCCAGCAGAAGCCGCAGGAATTCAGGCTGGAGATGAAATCATAAAAATCAACGGCGAGAGAGTTTATCTTTTCTCCGAAATCAGACTTATTACATATCTTGATAACGCTGATGTATTTGAAATTGAATATAAAAGAGACGGTCAGATTTATAAAACAACACTGGAACCCAAAGCAAACGGTCAGCAGAGATTGATCGGTATTCAGTCAAAGGATTATGTGGACTGTTCGAATTTTAAAGTATTTAAGTATTCTGCATTGGAAGTCAGATACTGGCTTAAAGTTACATTTAAATCTTTAAGAATGCTTTTTACAGGCAAACTTAAAAAAGACGATCTTGCTGGACCGGTAGGTGTTGCGCAGGTAATTGATACGACTATCGAAGAAACAAAGCAGTACGGTGTTGCCACTGTTGTTTTAAACATGGTTAATATTGCGCTTCTTTTATCAGTGAACCTTGGAATCATGAATCTTTTGCCTTTTCCGGCACTTGACGGCGGAAGACTTTTGTTCCTGTTTATAGAAGCTATTATAGGTAAAAAAGTGCCGAGGAAAGTAGAAGCCTATATTCATGTTGCGGGAATCATAGTACTGCTTATTTTATCGTTATTTGTTTTGGCAAATGACATTACAAAGTTCTTCAGATATTAAATTTAAAATTATCATATACAATATGTTTTAAAGGATTTGTAAAAGATTTACAGATTTTGTAATTTCAATTAAATTTCAGAAAAGATTTTCCACATATTTGATAATCAAAAATCGTGAGATTTTAACGAAAATAAATTAATCGCAGGATATTATGTAAACTGTCCGTACAATTGGACACATGAAAGGAATATAATATGCAAAGAAAATTAACGAGGGAGATAAAGATTGGTAATGTAGCTATCGGTGGAAACAATCCCATAGCGATTCAGTCAATGTGCAATTTTCCTACTGAAGATACAGAGAAGAATGTCGAGCAGATACTGGCTTTGGAAAAAGCAGGCTGTGAGATTATAAGACTTACGGTTCCCACAGAAGAAGCTGCAGTTTCTTTCGGGAAGATTAAGAAAAGAGTACATATTCCCTGCGTTGCGGATATTCATTTTGATTATAAAATGGCTATTCTGGCCATGGAAAACGGCGCAGACAAGATTAGAATTAACCCCGGTAATATCGGCGGTAAAGAAAAGTTAGCCGAAGTTGTAAGAGTTGCCAAGGAAAGAAATATTCCTATCCGTGTAGGTGTTAATTCGGGTTCTCTTGAGAAAGAACTTGTTGCAAAATATAACGGAGTTACAGCTCAGGGCCTTGTAGAATCAGCGCTTGATAAAGTCAGAATGATAGAAGAGGAAGGCTATGAAAACATAGTCATCAGTATCAAATCTTCTAATGTTCCTATGTGCGTCGAAGCATATGAGAGAATCAGTGAAGTCAGCGACTATCCTCTGCACGTTGGAATAACCGAGGCAGGCACGATTTATGCAGGTAATATTAAATCTGCAGTAGGCCTTGGAATTCTTTTACACGAAGGGATAGGCGATACAATAAGAGTTTCCCTTACAGGTGATCCTCTTGAAGAAATTAAGTCCGCGAAGTATATTTTACGTTCTTTGGGACTCAGAAAAGAAGGCATAGAAGTTATTTCATGTCCGACCTGCGGCAGAACGAAAATCGATTTAATCGGTCTTGCAAATCAGGTTGAAGAAATGGTAAAAGATTATCCGCTTAACTTAAAAGTTGCTGTTATGGGCTGTGTAGTAAACGGACCCGGTGAAGCGAAGGAAGCGGATATAGGAATTGCAGGCGGTATTAATGAAGGCCTGCTTATTAAGAAAGGCGAAATTGTCAAAAAGCTCCCTCAAAGCGAACTTTTAGGAGCACTCAAGGCGGAGCTTGACAATTGGAAATAGGAGTGTTTTATGGATAATTTGTTTTTGGAAGTTTTTCCCGAAGTAAAACTTGATTCTAAAATAAAAGAAATAGCTGCTCAGTGCAAAATTATTAAAATTTCCAAAAGCAAAGAGTCCGATACAGTCCGTGTTCTGCTGGAATCCAAATATCTTATTTCATACAAGAATATCGACAAGCTCGAAACTCTACTTGCCAAATGGTATTTTGAAGAGTACTCGAAGGTCGAAATTTATCCTCAGTTTGTATTATCCTCTCAGTACAATTTACAAAATCTCTGGGATGAGTATTCGGAGACGATTCTTTTTGAATTAAAAAATAAATCGCCTCTTTTATATACTATTCTCTCAAGAAGTGATGTGGTTTTTGAAGATGTTAATCACATGTTTCTTTATATTGAAGAAGGTATGGTTTCCGAAACCCATTCCACAAGACTTGAAAATGCTCTTAAAACTTATCTTTTCGGACGTACCAATGTTGAGGGAAGCATTACGATTGAATACAAGGAATCTACAACTCATGAAGTAAAAGAAGAATTCGATCATGAAGTTGATATGATTATCCAGAATTACGCCAAGAAACATGCACCCGTTGAAGTTGATGAAGATGAAGAGATGCTTGGTGATGCAGGCGCTAAAACTGTTGCTGAAAAACCTGCAGAGAAAAAGGCTGAACCTGCAGGAAAGCCCGCTCCTGAGAGACTAAAATATAAAAAGAATTCATCGCAAGCTTCTGTTTCTGGCTACGGCAGAAAGTTTGTACGTTCCGACAAGCCAGGTGTTTTATACGGCGATTCTGTTGACGGTCCTTTTACAGATTTAGTTGATATTAAGAGTGAAATCGAAGGCGTTTGTGTCAGAGGCAAAGTTATAGCTTTTGAAGATAAAGCTCTTAAAAACGAAAATCATATGATTCTTTTTGATTTGTATGATATGACTGATTCGATTTCGTGTAAACTAATGCTTTACCCTGAGTTTTATGAGCAGGGCAAAAACCTTATAAGAGAAGGCATTGAAATAGCTGTAAAGGGTAGCATTTCAATGGATAAATATGACAATAACGAACTTGTGTTATCACGAATAAAAGGTATTGAAGCATCAAGTATTGAAAAACACGAGAGACATGATATTTCTCTTAAGAAAAGAGTCGAACTTCACTGCCATACCAGATTTTCCGAAATGGATGGTATTTCCAAGGAAGATGAACTTGTAAATCTGGTTGCAGACTGGGGCTGGTCTGCTATTGCGGTTACAGACCACGGTGTAGTACAGGCTTTACCCAAAGTCGACCATATTATGCATGATAAATTCAAAGAAAAACCTTTCAAACTCATCTGTGGTATGGAAGGTTATCTTGTGGATGATGATTTTGATGCTGCGGTAAATGTTAAAGATCAGACACTTGCAGATTCTTTTGTAGTGTTTGATATTGAGACTACAGGCATTTCGCCTTATAAGCATCAGATTATTGAAATAGGTGCCGTAAAAGTTGTAAACGGAGCTATTAAGAATACTTTCTCGACATTTGTTAATCCTCATGTTCCGATTCCTTTTGAAATCGAAAAGCTTACAGGAATTCATGAGAATATGGTTTGCGATGCTCCTGATATTTCGGAAGTTCTGCCTAAATTTATGGACTTCTGCGAAGGGTGTGCGCTGGTTGCTCACAATGCAAAGTTTGATGTTTCGTTCATTAAAGAAAACTGCAAGAGATTAGGAATAGAGTTTGATAAGACCTGGCTTGATACGATTATTATGGCGAGAGCTCTGCTTAAGGATTCATCCAAGTTCGGCCTTGAAGCCGTGGCTCATAAACTTAAATTCAAATTCAGCAAAGATGAACATCACAGGGCTGTAAACGATGCGGATATTACTGCAAAAATATTCGTTGAATTTATTCATATGCTCCTCGGACAGAAAGTATTATCCCTAAAAGAATTAAACGATTTTGTAAAGAATACGCCTGAGTCCATCAGAAAGATGAGACCTTACCATGTTTCTATCCTGGTAAAGAATGAAACCGGCAGAATAAACTTAAACAGACTTGTTTCAGAGTCTCATATTAAATATTTTTACAAATCGCCCAAGATTCCCAGATCTTTGCTTCAAAAGTACAGAGAAGGACTTATTATCGGTTCTGCATGTGAAGCGGGTGAACTGATGGAAGCTATTCTTGAAGAAAAGTCTGAAGCTGATATTTCTCATATTGTTGATTTTTATGATTATCTCGAAATTATGCCTATTGCTAATAACGAGTTCATGAAATATAAGACTAATCCGATGTATAAAAACATTCAGACGGATGAAGATTTAAGGGATATTAACAGAACCATTATTAAACTCGGAGAGCAGTTTAACAAACCTGTCTGCGCTACCGGTGATGCGCACTTCTTAAATCCTGAAGACGAGATTTACAGAGAAATTATTCATATGAATAAATTCAATAAGAAATCCGTTAAGAAAGAGGATTTGGAAGAGACTCGTGATGATGAGCAGACATTAAATACTTCAAAACTTCAGAAGGAACTTGAAGAAAAGCAGCCGCCTTTGTTTTTAAGAACGACTGCGGAAATGCTTGATGAATTTGATTATCTGGGAGCACAGAAAGCGGAAGAGGTTGTTATTACCAATACCAATCTTATCGCAGATATGTGCGAGGATATCTGCCCTACATCAAATGAAAAATGTCCTCCCGAACTTGAAAACTCGGAAGAAAAATTAAGACAGTGCTGTTATGAAACCGCTCATCAGATTTACGGTGAAAATCTTCCCAAGGAAGTTGAAGACAGACTTGAAACAGAGCTTACCGGTATTATTAATAACGGTTATGCCGTTCTTTATATGATTGCCAGAGAACTTGTTCTTAAGTCTGAAGAGGATGGTTATCTGGTAGGTTCCAGAGGTTCCGTTGGTTCTTCGTTTGTTGCTACAATGTCCGGCATTACGGAGGTTAATCCTCTTCATGCGCATTATTATTGCAAGAACTGTCATTACAGTGATTTTGATTCCGAGATTATTAAGAGCTTTGCATGTATGTCAGGATTTGACTTGCCTGATAAAGACTGTCCTGTGTGCGGTACCAAACTTTCCAAAGCCGGATTTGATATTCCGTTTCAGACATTCCTTGGTTTCTCCGGCGATAAAGAGCCTGATATTGACCTAAACTTCTCAGGTGAATATCAGGGCAAGGCTCACAGATATACAGAAGTTTTGTTCGGCAAAGGCCATACATTCCACGCAGGAACCATGTCCGGTGTCGCAGATAAAATGAGTATTGCATACACCCACGACTTCTTTGAATCAAAAGGCATTCATAAAAGAAACTGTGAGATTATGCGTATCGCAAAAGGCGTTGAAGGTGTAAGAAAGACAACCGGTCAGCACCCCGGCGGTATTGTAGTTCTTCCTCACGGTCGTGAAATCTACGAATTCACAGCCATTCAGAAGCCTGCAAACGATATGAATACCGATGTTATCACAACTCATTACGAGTATCATGACATCGATAAGAACCTTTTAAAACTGGATATTTTAGGTCATGTCGATCCTACGATGATGAAATGTCTTGAGGACCTTACAGGAACCAACTGTCGTGAAATACCTCTTGATGATAAGAGAGTTATGAGTATTTTCCAGACAACGACTGAACTTGGATATGAACCAAATGATATTGACGGGCTTGTTTTAGGATGTCTTGGTATTCCCGAATTTGGTACGAGAAATACCATGAACGTTCTTCTTAAAACCAAACCTCAGACATTCACCGACCTTATCAGAATTTCAGGTCTTACTCACGGTACAGGTGTGTGGGATAAAAATGCTGAGCGACTGATTGATGAAGGAAAAGCCGACATTACCGGCGTAATTTCAACACGTGACGATATTATGACGTACTTAATAGATAAGGGTGTTGAAAGTTCCGAAGCATTCTCCATCATGGAAAATGTTCGTAAAGGTAAAGTTGCAAAGCATAAGGTTGATGATAAATGGAAAGTATGGAAAGAAGATATGCTTGCCAATAATGTTCCTGACTGGTACATCTGGTCGTGCGAACAGATCCAGTACATGTTCCCTAAGGCACATGCTGCTGCATACGTTACCATGGGCTGGAGAGTAGGATATTATAAGGTATATTATCCGCTGGCATATTATGCAGCATATTTTTCTATCAGAGCAACCAAGTTTTCATATGAAACAATGTGCCAGGGCTTACAGTACTTAAGACAGAATATGCAGTTCTTACAAAGTCTCCCTAAAATGTCCAAGACCGAAGAAGATACGCTTGACGATATGAGACTTGTAGAAGAGTTTTATGTTCGCGGATTTGAGTTTACTCCGATTGACTTAAAGGTTGTTAAGCCGGATAAGTTCCAGATAATAGACGGTAAACTGATGCCTTCCTTAAAGAGTATTGAAGGTATTGCAGATACTGCGGCTAAGAATATAGTAGAAGGCTGCAAAGATGCTTCATTTACTTCACAGGCAGATATGAAGAGAAAATGTAAGATCGGTGATTCCGTACTGGATAAGCTTGTCAGTCTCGGTATTATTAAAGACCTTCCGAAGTCCGATCAGCTAAGTATATTTGATATATAAATATGTATCTTTTATGAGGAGGGATTATTATCATTTGATAATTTTCTCCCATAGATAAAATATGACCCTCTAATGTCTGCACTTTATACATTGTGAGAGACGTATATTTTTGCTATAATTCAAGAAAGTCAAAGCATTAAGAGTATTAAAAAGGAGGAATTCAAAATGCCAGAGACAGTTGGAACATTAATTTGCGTAATAGCGGTAGTTTTGTTAATCTTCATAGCTCTGTTGGCTGTCATCATCGCCTCAGGCTACGTTAAGGCTCCCCCTGATACAGCATATATTATTTCAGGTTTCAAAAAAGAGCCTAAGGTTTTAATCGGTAGAGCAGGTATCAAGTTACCTTTCCTTGAAAGAAAAGATATGCTGCTCGTAAAGCAGATGTCAATCGATATCAAGACAAACGGTTATATCCCGACACTCGATTTCATCGGTGTAGATATCGACGCAATTGCTAAAGTTCGTATCATGACGGACGACAAAGGCATCAAGCTTGCAATGAAGAACTTCCTTAACATGAACGAAAAACAGATAGCCGAAGCGCTTACTGATTCCCTTCAGGGTAACATGCGTGAGATTATCGGTACCGTTTCACTTAAGGAACTCTGTAACGACCGTAAAAAATTCGGTGATGAAGTTCAGACTAAAGCTCAGATCGACATGAACAACCTCGGTATCGAGATCATTTCATGTAACATCCAGAGAATCGAAGATAAGAACGACCTCATCAATGCCCTTGGTCAGGACAACATGTCACAGATTCAGAAGAGCGCTTCAATTGCACGTGCTCAGGCTGAAAAAGACGTAGCAATCGAGCAGGCTAAAGCAAAACAGCTTGCAAACGAAGCAAACGTTAACGCTGAAACAGATATTGCTGAGAGAAATAACCAGCTCGCTATTAAGCAGGCTGAACTCAAGAGAGAAGCCGACATTAAGAAGGCTGAAGCTGATGCAGCATATCGTATTCAGGAAGAAGAACAGCGTAAATCAATCGAAGTTGCTTCCGCTAACGCAGACATTGCTAAGCAGGAAAGAGAGATTGAACTTAAGCAGAAAGAAGCTTCCGTTAAGGAACAGGAACTTGCTGCTACAATCAGAAAGAAAGCTGATGCTGATAAATACGAAGCACAGCAGATGGCTGACGTTGAACTCTACAGAAAACAGCAGGAAGCAGAAGCTATGCGTGCACAGGCTGATGCAGCTAAGTATGCAGCAGAGCAGGAAGCTGAAGCTATCAGAGTAAAAGGTATCGCAGAAGCTGAAGCAATCAGAGCTAAAGCAATCGCTGAAGCTGAAGGTATTGAAAAGAAAGCTCTTGCTCAGGCTAAGATGAAAGAGGCTTCAATCCTTGAAATGTACTTCTCAGTACTTCCTCAGATCGCAGAGAACGTTGCAAAACCTCTCGCAAGTGTAGACAAAATTACCATGTACGGCGAAGGCAATTCTGCTAAGATGGTATCAGATATTGTTAATTCGACAACTCAGATTTCTGAGGGACTTACACAGGGTCTTGGAATCGATATCAAGACACTTCTTTCCGGAGCACTCGGCGGAGTAGCATATTCCGCAGCAACCAATGCAAAAGCAAAGGCTGACGATGCAAAGGATGTAAAAGAAGACAACTTCAAAGAAGTTGAAACAGAAGAGTAATTCGACTGTAAATTAAAAAAAATGGTGGTTAACACCTGAGTTTACCGGGACTTCGAAAGAGGTCCCGGTTTTTATATGTGTAAATTCTATTTTATTGCGATTATAAGGCTTTAGATGTAAAATATAGGTATTAAATTCGATATTATTTTAGTGTTTTTGATGCGTTGTTTTTAATAGGGGGAAAATATGAGAAAACGTGATTTATTTCGAATTATAATTTCTGTATTTGCTATATGCCAGTTATTACTTTTTGCATCATGCGGACATCCTCCGGGATATCCACGTGATTATGAAAAAATATCTGAGAGCGTTAAAAAAGCAGTTATTGATTATGTGCTTGAGCAGGATCCAAGTCTGACTGAGGAAGATATAGGTTTTTATGGTGTAGATATTCTTAGGACACCATGTGTTTCTTATAAAGTTAATCAACGGGCTTATTTGGCAGTTTTTAATGTCCATAAAGATGGAAATAAATATATCACAAGTATTGATTATAATTCATATTATACAAATGAAATTAAAAAATTATTAGAGGAAAAACTTACTAATGATATTGAAAATTCCGGTATCTTCGATAATGTTGAATACGAGATAGATTATTCACTATGTAACTTTGGAATATATTATTCTTTTCCATCACCCGATGAAGTTATTCCGAATAATCTTACACCGGAAAATTTTGATGAAATATACTATGCCGACGGCGAAAAATTTGATTTTTTCGAAAATGGTAGAGATGAATGGGTTGAAATCAAAATCAACTGTTTTTCAGGATCTGATAATTTAGATAAAACGAAGGTAAAAGAGTTTTTTGAAGAACATTCTAATGGATTTCTTCGTAAATGGGAGTGTGTGGAATATTCAACTGATTTATCGACATGTACGCCTTTAGACGTAAAATATATTACAGGTTTATATGGTTACGTGGATCATAATAATTTTGAGTATAGTTTAAAATCTTGTGAATACTCTTGTGAGAAAGTGAATGATAACCTATATGTTATTGCTAGTAACTCAAACAAATATTCGTATACAGATAACCGGTTAACATTCGGACCTCGTGACGGCAACCTTTACATTATTTATGAAAAAGAAGACGGGAGGGACCGACCGGGTATAACACATACGTATCCTAATGGTTCTTCTGATAGAGACCAATGGGAAGATACACGAACAGCAAATTTGTTTAGTGTAGAAGTACCTTACGGAAGTGATCAATTAATATATTCATTCGATTAATATTATACTAATTAATATATAACGGAGTCTTATTATGAAAAGTTTAAAAAAGTATATATGAACAGGATATATATCGAATATTAGTCATAAAAGAGGGGTAAGAAATTACCTCTCTTTTTAGGATTTTAACTGATATATTTTTAACATACTATTTGTCATGATATTGGCTTCGTGGTATAATATATTGACATTATTTTTGAGATTGGAGACAACATGGATATACGTTACAAAAGCACAAGAGATGATTCTAAACTCGTAAGTGCTTCTTATGCAATCATAAAAGGTATCGCTGAAGACGGCGGTTTGTTTATGCCGGATCAGTTTCCTTCACTGGAAATAAGCCTTGAAGAACTTTCAAAGCTTGATTATAAAGGTGTTGCCTACGAAGTTATGAAACTTTTCTTTTCGGATTTTACGGAAGAAGAACTTCATTACTGCATCGAAAATGCGTACGATTCAAAATTTGATACTGAAGAAATAGTTCCGATGTCTTACGTGGACGGAGCTTATTATCTTGAGTTATTCCACGGTTCAACAATTGCTTTTAAGGATATGGCTCTTTCAATTCTGCCTTATCTTATGAAAACAGCTGCAAAGAAGAATAACATTAATGAAAAAATCGTTATTCTTACAGCTACAAGCGGTGATACAGGAAAAGCTGCACTTGCAGGATTTGCAGGTGTTGATGGCGTGAAAATTGTTGTATTTTATCCGAAGGGCGGAGTATCTGCCATTCAGGAAAAGCAGATGGTAACACAGGTTGGCGACAATGTAAAGGTTGTCGGAATCACCGGTAACTTTGATGATGCGCAGACGGGTGTTAAAAACATCTTTGGTGATAAGGAATTTAACGAAAAGATTAATAAAGCAGGCTACAGATTTTCATCTGCAAACTCTATTAATATCGGACGTCTTATTCCTCAGGTTGCATATTATGTATATGCATATGCAAATCTTTTAAAGAACGGAAAGATTGAAGAAGGCGATCTGATTAATTTCGTAGTTCCCACCGGTAACTTCGGAAATATCCTTGCAGGTTATTTTGCAAAGAGAATCGGTATTCCCGTAAACAAACTTATCTGTGCTTCAAACGAAAATAAAGTTTTATATGATTTCTTTGAATCAGCAGTTTATGACAGAAACAGAGATTTCATTCTCACAACATCACCCTCAATGGATATTCTTATTTCTTCCAACTTTGAAAGACTTATTTACTTATCCTGCGGATGCGACAGTGAAAAGAATAAATCTTTTATGAGCGATCTTAAAGAAAAAGGCTCTTATACAGTAACAGAAGATATGAAGAAATTCATAGACGAAAGTTTTATCGGCGGATTTGCTTCGGAAGAAATGGTTTCAAAGCAAATTAAGAATGTATTTGATAAAACAGGTTATGTGCTTGATACTCATACCGCAGTTGCAAGTGCAGTATATGAGAATTACGTGAATTCCACAAAGGATGATACAACTTCTGTAATTGTTTCGACTGCATCGCCTTATAAGTTTACAAGAGCAGTGCTTTCATCAATAGACGGTATTAAGCATGATGAAGATGATTTTGTGCTGGTTGATAAGTTAAATGAGCTTTCGGGTATTGAAATTCCCAAGGCTGTAAACGATATCAGAAACGCACCCATTCTTCATAATACTGTCTGCGACAAAGAAGACATGAAGAAGGAAGTAGAAAACTTTCTTGTATTATAAATTTGAATATAACTAAAATGAGGGAAATATGGACCGTAAGAAACATATTCTTATCGTCGATGACGTAACTACAAACTTAAAAGTGGCTGCTGATGTGTTAAAAGATCATTATCAGCTTTCCATGGCCAAATCCGGTCAGCAGGCGCTTGATTTCTTAAAGAAAGCAAAGCCTGATCTGATTCTTCTTGATGTCAGGATGCCCGGAATGGATGGCTATGAAACACTTGAACATATTAAGTCTAATTCTGAGACCGCAAATATTCCTGTTGTATTTCTGACTGTAGACGATCAGAGAGAAAGCGAAATAAAAGGTCTTAAAATGGGTGCCATGGACTTTATTTTAAAGCCTTTCGAGCCCGAAATCATGCTTTCGAGAATTGAGAAAATTCTTCAGATTGAAGATTTGAGAAGAAACCTTTCCAATTCTGCCAAGAAAGATCCGCTTACAGGCCTCTGGAACAGAAAGTTCATGGAAGACGATATTGAAAAATACTTCCTTACAAAGAATAAAGGCGTGTTCCTTCTTTGTGATATAGATAATTTCAAATTCGTCAATGATACATACGGACATGTATTCGGTGACAATGTGCTTTGCAATTTTGCCAAGATTTTAAAGAGCACTGTAGGTCCCAGAGATATGGCAGGACGTATAGGCGGTGATGAATTTGCCGTATTCTTAAAAGGCGAATATACAGACGATGAAATTAATTCATACTGCGATATTCTTATGAAAGCAGTACATAACGATATGAAGGATCCGACGGAACTTTCCTACAATCCTTCAATTTCTATCGGTATTTCTGTTTCACCTGATGACGGTATCGATTTTAATACTATTTATCACAGAGCAGATAAAGCTCTTTACTATGTAAAACAGAACGGTAAAGATTCCTATCATTACTACAAACAGAGAGAAGAATATCTTAACAATACCATTGAGAACTTCAACAGCGAACAGGATCTTTCAAGACTTGAAGGATTCATGAAAGAGAAGAGTTATGAGAATGGTGCTTTAAGAGTTGAATACGAAGGATTTAAGAATATCGTTCATTTCGTACAAAGAACTATAGCAAGATCTAATCAGACAGTATGGATGATTCTTTTTACACTTACACATTCAGGTCCTGAGAAACTTTCTACAGAACAGCTTGAAGAAGCTATGCAGCAGGTTGAAAGAGCTATAGTTGTATCTTTAAGAATGGGAGATGTTACAACCCAGTATTCATCTTTCCAGTATGTAACGCTTCTTATGAATGCCAATGAGGAAGATTCAAGAGGAATAGCTCAGAGAATTATACTTACATGGCAGGAATTGTCAGAAGATAAGTACATGACGCTTACATATGATTTAAAGAATATAGTTCCAAAGTAAAATAAAAAACGACTCATGATGAGTCGTTTTTCTTTATCTTTTATACATCGGAATGTATTTCTGATCTTCCATAATCGGTTTGTATGCAGGTCTTATAATTTTTCCGTTATTTGAAAGCTCTTCGAGTCTGTGAGCAGACCAGCCTACGATTCTTGCGATTGCAAACATAGGAGTGAAGAGTTCTGAAGGAAGACCGAGCATGTCATATACAAATCCGGAATAGAAGTCTACGTTTATGCAGACGCCCTTGTACATCTTTCGCTCGGAAGAGATGATTTTAGGAGCAAGTTCTTCAACTTTGGAGTAAAGGCCAAATTCTTTTTCGAGACCCTTTTCTTTTGAAAGCATCTCTACATAGCTCTTAAATACCTGAGCACGAGGGTCGCTGGTTGAATAAATCGCATGTCCGACACCGTAGATAAGACCCTGATGATCAAATGCCTCTTTGTGAAGAATCTTTCTTAAGTATTCACTGATCTGTTCTTCGTCTTCCCAGTCGGCAACTTCTTTTTTCATCTCTTCAAACATCTGTACAACCTTGATGTTTGCTCCACCATGACGAGGCCCTTTAAGCGATCCAATCGCAGCTGCGATAGCAGAGTAGGTATCGGTTAAAGTAGAAGTTACAACGTGGGTTGTGAAGGTTGAATTGTTACCGCCGCCGTGCTCCATATGAAGTACCAGAGCAAGGTCTAAAAGCTTTGCTTCAAGCGGTGTATACTTGCTGTCGGCTCTTAATAGTGATAGTATATTTTCAGCTGTTGAAAGCTTGGGATTCGGTCTGTGAATAAAGAGCGAATTTCCGTCATGATAATGGCTGTAAGCCTGATATCCGTAAATGGCAAATTCAGGGAAAAGCGCAATTAACTGTAGACACTGTCTTAATACATTCGGTAAAGAAGTGTCATCAGCACGATCATCGTATGAATATAATGTCAGAACGCTTCTTGCAAGAGTGTTCATCATATCCTTACTGGGAGCCTTCATGATAATATCACGAACAAAGCCCGTAGGAAGAGAACGGTAATCCGCAAGGATTTCCTTAAAAGAATCGAGCTGACTGTTGGTAGGCAGTTCGCCGAAGAGAAGCAGATAAGTGATTTCTTCAAATCCGAATCGGTCTTCCTCAGTAAATCCTTTTACGAGATCTTTTACATTGTAACCTCTGTAAAAAAGTTCTCCGGGTAATGGAATCTGCTCGCCGTCAACGATTTTATTTGCACGTACATCTGATATATGAGTAAGTCCCGTAAGGACACCGCGGCCGTTTAAATCTCTTAAACCGCGCTTAACATCATACTGTACGAATAATTCATTATCAATTATGCTTTTTTCGAAAGACTTGTCTGCAAGATTTATGATTTCGGGTGTAATTTCACTGTGTTTACTTGACATTTAGGCAATCCTCCTTTTTAACTAGTAGCACGTTTGGTAAACATAACTTGAAAACGCGGTATTAATACTATAGCATATATAAAAATATAATTCAAAAGTATTCATCAAAGTTAACAAAAAGTTTACATAATAGAGGAAAATATGAGATTAATTGAATGTATCAGAGAAGAAATGCAGAATGTGGGATATGACTGGTATTTAACGAAAGATTGCGACCCGCATATGAGCGAATATGTGAATGATTATTATAAATTCAGAAGCTTAATTTCCGGTTTTACGGGTTCAAACGGAACTCTGGCTGTCGGTCTTGAGAAAGCATACCTTTTTACAGACGGAAGATATTTCATTCAGGCTGAAAAAGAACTTGAGGGAAGCGGAATTGAACTCATGAAACTTTCTACTCCTGGCTTCCCGTCCATAAAAGAATTTGTAACTAACCTCATAAAAGAAGGACTTACCGTTGCATGCCCTTCTGAAATTTTTTCGTATAAAGAAATCCTTGATTACGGTTTTAATGCACTTGATAATGATAATTCTGTTTTTCTTGATGCATATTATAAATTCAAAGGAGAAGAATATCCGAAGCCTCAGATCGATGATACTGTAGAGTTTTTATCAGAAGAACTTACAGGGGAGAGTACCGAGAAGAAGATTGAAAAGATCAGAAAATACTTAATTGATAATGAGATTTTCTATTATTTCAGTGCATCTTTAGACAGTAATATGTGGCTGTTAAACATCCGTGGAAATGCTATTAAGTATAATCCAATGGCGTTCAGTTATGTGATGGTTACGCCTCGCGAAGCGTGTGTGTTTATTTTTGATAATGAAGGAAAATACAGAAGAGAAGAGATTTTAAATGACACGCGAATTCATTTAAGTAAAAACTTTGATGAAACCATTGATCTTTTCAAGAAAGAGCGCATCAACTGTTTTTTATACGAGCATTTTGAAAAGTTTTTAGCGAATCTTCCCGGTTCAAGAAGAGCCTGCTTTGCATTTGATAAAATGCCGGCTAAATTTGCACGTATTTTAGAAAATAAAAACTATCAGTTAATTAATTCTGACTGCAATGTTTCACGCCTTCAGGCTATGAAGAACGAAACCGAGATTAATAACTTAAGAGAAGCATATTCAAAAGACAATAAAGTAGTCAGTGAATTCCAGAAATGGGTTAAAGAAAATGACGTTACAAACATGAACGAATATGACCTTATGAAGCGCCTGGATTCAATGAGGCTTTACAATTCTGACTGTAGAGATTTATCTTTTGATACAATTTCGGCTTCAGGTCCAAATGCGGCTATGATGCATTATGAATCTAAAAAAGATGATTGCTCTGAGATTTTAAAAGACAATCTTTATCTCTTTGATTCAGGCGGACAGTGGATAGGAGGGACAACGGATATTACAAGAACCGTTGCAATCGGTACTCCCACTTACGAAATGAAACATGATTATACAAGAGTTGCCAGAGGTATGCTTGCACTTATGAATGCTGTATTTATCGAGGGCTGCAGCGGACTTAATCTAGATATTTTGGCAAGAGAACCGATGTGGGAAGAAGGCGACGATTATAAATGCGGCACAGGCCACGGTGTCGGATATATGCTTTCGGTTCATGAAGGTCCTCATGCTATAAGATGGATGCAAAAGCCTGTCGGAAGAGAAGCTGTATTAAGACCCGGAATGCTTGTATCTGATGAGCCCGGTATTTACAAAGAAGGCAAGTACGGAATCAGAATAGAGAATATCTTGCTTGTAAGAGAAAAGTGCGAGACAGAAGACGGAAGGTTTTTATGCTTTGAATGTTTGACATATGTTCCTTTGGACGAAGATCTTCTTTTACGAGATGAAATGAGTGATAAGGAAATCATGTGGCTCGACCATTATCAGAACGCCTGTTTAAGCCGAAGCGTATAGTCAAAATCACTATATTTAGGGCAAAAACGTCTTTCAATTATACATATATGTAAAACTTTTGTTATATAAATATCAATTATAAGAAAGTCTATTGACTTTAAAACTAATTATTTTTATACTATTTAGCGGTGCATAATATTCCTAAAATAGTAATATTAAGGAGATTATAAAATAAATTTAAAAAGGAGTTTTACTTATGGCAAACATCGATTTAACAAAGTATGGTATCAATGCTGCTGAAATCATCCACAACCCTTCATATGAATTCTTATATGATGAAGAAATGAAGGCAGACCTTACAGGTTTTGAAAAGGGTGTTGAGACAGAACTCGGTACAGTTAATGTTATGACAGGTATTTATACCGGTCGTTCACCTAAAGACAAATACATTGTTATGGATGAGAATTCCAAGAACACTGTATGGTGGACATCAGACGAATATAAGAACGACAACCATCCTATGAGCGAAGAGACATGGGCAATCGTTAAGGATCTTGCTAAGAAGGAACTTAACGGAAAGAGACTTTTCGTTATGGATACATTCTGTGGTGCTAACAAAGACACAAGAATGGCTGTTCGTTTCATCATGGAAGTTGCTTGGCAGGCTCATTTCGTAAAGAACATGTTCATCCAGCCTACAGAGGAAGAACTTGCAAACTTCGAGCCTAACTTCGTTGTTTACACAGCTTCACTTGCAAAAGTAGACAACTACAAAGAACTCGGCCTTAACTCCGAAACATGTGTTGCATTCAACACAACAAGCCGTGAGCAGGTTATCCTTAACACATGGTACGGCGGCGAAATGAAGAAAGGTATGTTCTCAATGATGAACTACTATTTACCTCTTCAGGGTATCGCTTCAATGCACTGCTCAGCTAATACAGATATGGAAGGTAAGAACACAGCAATCTTCTTTGGTCTTTCCGGAACAGGTAAGACAACACTTTCCACAGATCCTAAGAGACTCCTTATCGGTGATGACGAGCACGGCTGGGACGACAACGGCGTATTCAACTTCGAAGGCGGATGCTACGCTAAGGTTATCAACCTTGACAAAGAATCAGAGCCCGATATCTACAACGCAATTAAGAGAAACGCTCTTCTTGAGAACGTTACTGTTGATGCTAACGGCAAGATCGATTTCGCTGACAAGTCCGTAACAGAAAACACACGTGTTTCTTATCCTATCGAGCACATTGATAACATCGTTAAGAAAGTTAACGGTATTTCAGCAGGTCCTGATGCAAAGAATGTTATCTTCCTTTCAGCAGATGCATTCGGAGTACTTCCTCCTGTATCAATCCTTACACCTGAACAGACACAATACTACTTCTTATCAGGCTTCACAGCAAAGCTTGCAGGTACAGAGCGTGGTATTACTGAGCCTACACCTACATTCTCAGCTTGCTTCGGTCAGGCATTCCTTGAGCTTCATCCTACAAAGTACGGTGAAGAACTTGTTAAGAAGATGCAGAAGAGCGGCGCTAAGGCTTACCTTGTAAACACAGGTTGGAACGGCACAGGCAAGAGAATCTCCATTAAGGATACTCGTGGTATCATCGATGCAATCCTTAACGGCGACGTTAACAACGCACCTACAAAGAAGATTCCTATCTTTGATTTCGAAGTTCCTACAGAGCTTCCCGGTGTTGATCCTGCAATCCTTGATCCTCGTGATACATACGCTGATGCTTCTGAGTGGGATGCAAAGGCTAAGGATCTTGCAGAAAGATTCATCAAGAACTTTGGCAAGTACACAACAAATGATGCCGGTAAGGCACTTGTTGCAGCTGGTCCTCAGTTATAATTTTCATACTTGTTTAACATACAAAGAAGCAGGGTTTTCGGACCCTGCTTTTTATTTTGTCTTTATAAAAGAAGCAAATTTTAGTATTATATTATTGGTTAATTGATTATTTCACATTTTCTTCACGATATTTGTATAAAATTGATGATTGGAGAAAATATGTCTTTTACGGAGGACCTATGAAAAAATCAAAAATACTTGTGGTTGATGATGAACAGAGAATGCGTAAAATCATCAACGACTTTCTTACAAAAAATGATTATGATGTTATCGAAGCCAAGGATGGCGAGGATGCGCTTGAAAAGTTTTTCGGTAACAAAGATATAGACTTAATAATTCTTGATATCATGATGCCCAAACTCGACGGCTGGGGCGTATGCAAGGAAATCAGAAAAGAATCTAAGGTGCCCATCATTATGCTTACAGCAAGAAGTGATGAATCGGATGAGCTTTTGGGATTTCAGCTTGGCGTGGATGAGTATATATCGAAACCTTTTTCACCTAAGATTCTTGTTGCCAGAGTTGAAGCTATTTTAAGAAGATGCAAGGGCATTTCTTCTGAAGATATTATTGAGTGCGACGGTATTGTAATGAACAGACTGACGCATGTAGTTACCGTGGACGGCAAAGAAGTTGATTTTTCTTTTAAGGAATTTGAACTTCTTGCATATTTCCTTAATAATCAGGGTATTGCACTTCCAAGAGAAAATATCTTGAATAATGTCTGGAATTATGATTATTACGGCGAGGACCGTACGATTGATACTCACGTTAAAAAGATAAGAGCTAAGCTTGGAAGTAAAGGCCATTATATAAAAACCATCTGGGGAATAGGATACAAGTTTGAAACACTCGATTAAAAAACAATTTGCTTTTATATTTATAATGATTCTTTCGGGAATCGTTCTTCTTAGTATGATTGCAAATCTTTTATTCTTCAAACAGTTTTATATTCAAAATAAAGTAAAAAGTATTAATAATGCTTATAAATTAATTAATAATGCCAGTATTGACAATAAACTTATGGATCCGGATTTTCATGAAGAATTACTGTTTCTTTGTGAAACTTCGGATCTTTCTGTTGCTATTCTTGATAACAACGGCAATGTAATCACAACGGTTAAAGCCGATGACGAAACTTTTATTGACATGATTACAGGACCTACGTTTTCGTTTATTAACGAAGGCGGAAGTAAACCATCAGTTGAGATTGTTAACGATCCTTTCTTTAATAACAAATATCTGGAGATGAAAGGATATCTGGACCACAATGAAGCATTTATCATAAGATGCGCAATTATCTCGGTTGAAGATAATGTATCGGTTACAAACAGATTTATCTTTTATGTGGCCTTATTTATGCTTCTTATTGGCATTATTCTGATTATTATATTTACCAACAGAATTACAAAGCCTATTGTGAAACTGACCGATATATCGTCCAAAATGGCTAATCTTGATTTTGACACAAAGTTTGATTCAAAAGGCATTAATGAAGTCGATATGCTCGGAGAAAATATGAATGAAATGTCAGATAAACTGGAAAAGACAATTTCTGAGCTTAAGAGTGCCAACAGCGAACTTTTACGAGATATCGAGAGAAAAAACAGAAACGAAGAAATGCGTAAAGAGTTTCTTGCGAATGTATCACACGAATTAAAGACTCCGATAGCGCTGATTCAAAGCTATACCGAAGGCCTCAAAGACGGAATTATTGAGGATGAGGAGAGTAGACAGTATTATCTGGACGTAATTATAGATGAAGCCGGCAGAATGAATAATATCGTAAAAGAAATTATGTCTCTGTCAGAGCTTGAATATGGTAATAATCCTATTGAAATTGAAAGATTTGATATAGTTGAAATGATCAAAAATAAAATTTCTTCGGGAAAACTTCTGATGGAAATGAAAGAAGTTGAAGTAATTTTCGAGAATACAGATGAAAGCGTATTTGTCTGGGCAGATGAACCGAAGACGGAAGATGTTTTTATGAATTATCTTTCAAATGCATTTCACTATTGCGAAGGCGAAAAAAAGATTAAAGTTTTCCTTGAAAAGAAGGATGATGATATAGTCAGAATTAATGTTTTTAATACAGGAAGACAGTTAAGCGAAGAAGAACAGAAGAGGGTTTGGGATAAGTTTTATAAAGCCGATGAGGCTAGAAGCAGAGACTATGGAGGAACAGGAATTGGTTTATCGGTTGTTAAAGCAATTATGAGTTCCCTTAAGATGGCTTACGGCTGTTATAACAGTGAAGACGGAGTAACTTTCTATTTTGAACTTCCTACGAAATAAAAACGGTGTCAGGCGCGCGAAAGCGTGTCCGACACTTTTTCTTTTATGAGAAATAAAAAAACTCCCATATTTGGGAGTAATGCCGGCGGCGGGACTTGAACCCGCACGTAGTTGCCTACAACAGATTTTGAGTCTGCCTCGTCTGCCATTCCGACACGCCGGCGAATGCCTGTTTTGAGGCTTCACGATTACATAGTTTATCATAAAAAAGAGATATATTCAAGAATATTTTATGTAGTAAAAAATGCGTTTTTGTTGTAAAATTATAGGGTGTGGACAAAGGAGATATTATGAATTGTTACGAGTGCAAAAAAAGAATAAAAGAATTCCTTAACGATTCATTAAATTCCAAAATGACCATTGAATTTGTCAATCATGTGAGAAGCTGCAAGGAGTGCATGGAAGAACTTTCCATCGAGTATCTTGTAAGCGAAGGTCTTAAGAGACTAGATACGGCCACATCCTTTAATCTCGATCATGAGCTTAACGACAAATTAAATGAAGCTTTATCTAAAGCGAAGTTCAACAGATACTTTGGCGTTATATGCGGCATAGTTATTTTTAGTGCGGCCTTTACTCTCGGCCTGGTTCTTTCAACTCTGTTTACTTATTAGGATTATATGGAAAAATTACTTTTAATTGACGGCAACAGCATTATGAACAGGGCATTTTACGGTGTTCCTGACTTAACAAACGTAAACGGTCTTCATACAAATGCCGTTTACGGTTTTTTAAATATTCTTTTCAGATTTTTAGACGAGGAAAATCCCGATTATCTTGCAATAGCATTCGATTTACATGCACCGACATTCAGACATAAGCTTTTTGAAGCCTACAAGGGCACCAGAAAAGGTATGCCTGACGAATTAAGACAACAGGTGCCTTATATTAAAAACCTCGTAAAAGAAATGAATATTAAAACTCTTGAGCTTGAAGGTTATGAAGCCGATGACCTTTTGGGAACCATGGCTAAAAGAGCTCAGAGCATGGGTATGGAAGTGTCTCTTTTATCAGGTGACAGGGATTTACTTCAGATTGCGGATGAGCATATTAAGATTCGTGTTCCCAAGACCATAAAAGGTCAGACAACCGTAGAGGATTATTATCCTGCGGACGTTATGGCAAAATATAATGTTACACCTTCAGAGTTTATACATTTAAAGGCTCTTATGGGAGATTCGTCCGATAATATTCCGGGCGTTCCCAAAGTTGGTGAAAAGACTGCTTCGGAACTTATTATTAAATATCATTCGCTTGACGGTATTTATGAAAATGTTGAAGAGATTTCCAAGGATTCGATCAGAAATTCTCTTAAAGACAATAAAGATTTGGCATATTTATGTCTTAAGCTTGCGACTATTGAGACTAATGCACCTGTTTATGTTGATTTCTCCGAGCTTAAGAATGAACTTACATATTCCGAAGGCGGATACAACATTCTTCAGGAACTTGGATTAAGAACTTATCTTAAGAAGTTTGAAGACAATATGTCCAAGATAAAGAATGATGTGTCTTTAGATAATTTAACCGTTACTGAGATTGAAAGTAACGATGCACTTATGAGTCTTTTAAACGGTGTTAATAATGCATCTGTTTCGCTCGTAAAAGGCACATTCGGTTCGGTTATCGGAATAGACGATAAGTTTTATAAAGTATCTTTTATGATGAATATTAATCCGTTTGTCAGAAAGGTATTGTTTGAAGGCGATAACAAGCTGATCGTTTTCAAGGCTTCTGATGCTTTTGAAATGCTTGAAGATGATGATTTTAAGAAGCAGAGCAAGGATATTGTTAAGAATATCTATGCGCTTGACCTTGCAGCATATCTTTTAAACCCTTTAAACAACTCATATACAGCCGAAAGCCTGTTAAGCGATTATCTGGGCATAACTGTCAGAAGTGATTCGCTTGATGCGAAAGAACAGGCTCTGGTGGCATACGGCTTTAATGAGCTTAAAAAGAATTTTGACGAGAGATTAAACGAGACTGAGCAGTATAAGCTTTATACAGACATTGAAATTCCTTTATCGCTTGTTCTTTTTGAAATGGAAAAGACCGGTATCTTGGTTGACAGAGCAGGTCTTAAGAAGTACGAGGAAGATCTGACGGTATCAATAGATGCGCTTGAAAAGAAGATATACGAGGAAGCGGGAGAAGAGTTTAATATTTTGTCTCCGAAGCAGCTTGGCGTGATTCTTTTTGAAAAGATGAATATGCCGAGTTCAAAGAAGACCAAGACCGGATATTCGACCTCTGCCGATGTACTTGAAAAGCTTGCGGCTGATTATCCTTTCGTATCAAATATCCTCGAATACAGAACACTTACGAAATTAAAATCGACTTATGCAGTCGGTCTTGCATCGGCTATAGGTTCTGACGGAAGAATTCATTCACATTTCCTTCAGACCGTGACTGCCACAGGAAGAATTTCCTCAGCAGAGCCCAACCTTCAGAATATTCCTGTCAGAACTGATTTGGGAAGACAGTTAAGAAAGGTATTTATTCCAAAGGATGGATGCATTTTTGCAGATGCCGATTATTCGCAGATCGAACTTAGAATCCTTGCACATTTATCTAACGATACAACTTTGATTGATGCGTTCAATTCAGATAAAGATATTCATGCTGTAACTGCCTCAAAGGTATTTAATGTTCCTATCGATGAAGTTACTTCTTCACAGAGAAGGGCCGCCAAGGTCGTTAACTTCGGTATTATTTACGGTATGTCTTCATTCTCTCTTGGACAGGACCTTGAGATTACGAGAAAAGATGCTGAAAAGTATATAAAAGAATATTTCGAAGGCTATCCGGGAATCAGAAAATATCTTGATGACTGCGTTGAAAATGCTAAAGAAAAAGGTTATTCGCTGACTGCGTTTTTAAGAAGACGTCCCATACCTGAATTAAAGGCTTCCCAGTTTATGCAGAGGGAATTCGGCAAACGTGTTGCCATGAATGCACCTATTCAGGGTACTGCGGCTGATATCATGAAGATTGCGATGATTAATGTAAGAGATGCTCTTAAAAAGAACGGTCTTACTTCGGAAATACTTATCCAGGTTCATGATGAACTTTTACTTGAAATAAAAACGTCCGAAAAAGAAGAAGTAGTTAAGATTCTTCAGACTGAAATGGAAAACGCTTACAAGCTTTCTGTACCTTTAAGCGTGGATTTAAATGTCGGAGAAAACTGGTATGAAGCAAAATAAATATTTCGTGCTCGGGATTACAGGCGGAATCGGTTCCGGTAAATCTCTGGCTCTTTCATATCTTCAAAATAAATATAACTGTTTCGTGATTAAGGCTGACGATATCGGGAACGAAGTTAAGCTTAAAGGCAATGCCTGTTATAAGGATATTATTAAGCTTTTAGGCAAAGAGATTGTAGGAGAAGACGGTGAAATTGATAAAAATCTGATGGCTGAAAAGATTTTTGCCGATTCAGAACTCGTTGAGAAAGTTAACGATATCATTCATCCTGCGGTCAGAAAAGAAATCGAAAGCCGTATTAAGGTTAATTCCCAAGATCATAAAATATTCGTAATCGAAGCTGCTTTGCTTTGTGAGGCGGATTATTTTTCTTTGTTAAACGAACTCTGGGAAATAAATGCAACCAAAGAAACACGTATAGAACGACTGATGTCTTCAAGAGCTTATTCTTTGGAAAAATGCGAATCAATTATCGGATTGCAGCATTGTTCGGAGTTTTATGAGAAAGCGAATGAAGAGTATTTAAAAAAGACTAAAAGAAAAGATTATTTCGGTTTAAAAATCATCAATAATGATTCGACACCCGAAGATCTTTATGAACAGATTGACAAAGCGATGGAGGAAATCAATGGACGCTTTTAAGAGCAAAGAAAGCCCTGTATTCGGTTTAAATATCGGCAGCAATGCTGTGACCGGTATTGTCGGATATATGGATAATGACAAGTTCATAGTTAAAGCGGTTGAATCCTCAGAGCATGAAAAACCTTCGATGATTGACGGTAAGGAAGAAGATATCGAAAGAATTGCCGCAACCATTAAGACCGTAAAAGAAAGACTCGAAGAGAAATGCGGCTTTCACTTAAAAGATGTCTGTATAGCAGCTTCCGGCCGCTATTTAAAGACTATTAATACTAATGTTGATATTACTTTTAGTGACGAACATATTGTTGAGTCTGAAGATATTGTAATACTCAAGCAGAAGAGTCTTGAAAAAGCATTTAAAACTCTTGAAGAAAGATTTGAATTCGGCAAAAAGCATTACTGTGTAGGCAAAAGAGTCGACTCCTTTTATCGCAATGATGCTGCTGATACCGATATTCTTGATAAAGAAGCATATAAAATAGCCGCTGACATGACTTTTATATTCCTTCCTTACGCTGTTGTGGACGGACTTTTTTCTGCGGTTGATATGGCAGGTTTATCAGTTTTAAATCTGACACTGGAACCTTTTGCAGCAATCGAAACAGCAGTTCCCGAGAAATTCAAATCACAAAATATTGCATTAGTTGATGTCGGAGCATCGGCTAGTAATATCTGTATTTTAAATGAAGGTTCTGTATACGCGTTTGGTTCTGTATCTGATGCCGGAGATTCTCTTACAGAAATAATTGAGAATTTCTGCATGGTTGAATTCGATGAAGCCGAGAAGATTAAGAAAGCCATAGATAATGCTGAAGAAGTCGAATACGAAGATATTCTGGGTATGAGTAAGAGTATTTCGAGAAGCGAAGTTCTCGAAATGCTTGAAACTCCTGTAAAGAACATTACGAAGCAGGTATCAGAGAAAATCATAAAACTAAACGACGGATTTAATGTAGCTGCAGTATTTGTTTTCGGCGGCGGAGTTATTACAGAAGGATATACAAACGGCCTTTCAGAAGAACTTCAGACGACTGTCAAAAATGTTCATTTACGCGGCGAAGAAGTGATGGAAAAAACTTATTTCCTTGATAAGTCATTTGCCAAGGAAGCGCTTCTTGTAATTCCGCTTGGAATATGTTTGCAGTACTTTAAAAACAATAATTCTTTTATGAGTGTTTCTCTTAATGACGACAGCGTTAAGCTTTTTGATCACGGAAATTTGACGATCTTTGATGCAGTTATGCAGATTGGACTTGATAATCATGCATTGCTTCCGAGACACGGAGATGCGCTTGAATTCACATTAAACGGTGAATTAATGTCTGTTAAAGGCGGACTTGGTGAAGCCTGCATCGTTTATCTTAACAACGAGATTTCAAATCTTGGCGCCGTATTAAAAGCGGGTGATGAGATTAAGCTTATTCCATCCACTAAAGGTGAAAAAGGAACCGCTACAATTTCCAAGATTAACAAAGGAGATGCTAAAATCAGTATTTCCGTCAACAACATGAATGTTAATCTGCCTTGTTCTTTTGCGGTAAACGGAAAAGCTGTTACAGAATCTTATAAAATACAACAGAATGATAATATTGAAATACTTGACTATATAACAGTGGAACGGGCTCTGGAACTTTTGGATAAGACCTTAAAAGAAGGTCAGACAGTAAAGGTAAATGATATGCCTGCAGAGGCTGACACAAAAGTTTACTCGGGCGACAGAGTAGAAGTTATATAGATTTTTACCGGAAGGATTATTTATAAATGAGAATTGCTCCTATAGCAAGCGGATCAAGCGGTAACTGCATATATGTCGGAGACGACAACACACATATTCTGATTGATGTAGGAATTTCAGCCAGAAATGTGGAAGACGGTTTACACGCACTCGATTTATCGCTTGATGATATAGACGCAATACTTATTACTCACGAACATTCCGATCATATAAAAGGCCTTGGCGTACTGGAACGTAAAAGAGAAATTCCTATTTATGCTTCCCAGGGTACTATAGAAGGCATTTATTCAACAAAGTCTATAGGCGATTTTAATCGTGACTGTATCAAATCTTTAAGGGATTTGTCTTCTTTTAGGATAAATGATTTTACATTTAATCCTCATCCTGTAAGTCATGATGCGAATGAGCCTGTCTGTTTTTCTTTTGAAAACAATAATAAGAGAGCAGCGGTTGTTACCGACCTTGGATGTTATAACGATGAACTGCTTGAGTCTCTTGGAAAGCTTGATTTTATCTTTGCGGAAGCTAACCATGATGTCAGAATGCTTCAGTTAGGGCCGTATACATATCCGTTAAAGAGAAGAATTCTGTCGGACATCGGCCATTTATCCAATGAAGCGAGCGGAAGATTTATTTCAAGACTCTTAAATGACGATATAAACAGCATTATGATCGGGCATTTAAGCGATAAAAACAACCTTCCTGACCTTGCATATGAGGCCGTTAAAGTCGAAATTACGATGTCGGATACAAAATATGACGGACTGGATTTTCCAATTTATGTTGCAAAAAGAAATGAATTGTCTAAAATAGTATATTGTTAAATATATATCAAAGGAGTCAAAACTATGAAAAAAACAATTATCACTGTTGTGGGTAAGGACGGCGTAGGCATCATCGCAAAGATCTGTACTTATCTTGCAAACAACAATATCAATATAGAGGATATTTCTCAGACTATCACAGGCGGGTTCTTTAACATGATGATGATTACCGATATGAACGCAGCATCAAAGCCCATCGGAGATATTTCCGATGAACTTGCTCAAATCGGTGAGGAAATCGGCGTTGTAATTAAGTGTCAGAGAGAAGAAATCTTTGATTCCATGCACAGAATTTAATTATCCTAAAAGAAACTAAGGAGACGTGAGTCTATGATTAATATAAACGAAGTATCCGAAACCAATGAAATGATAGAAAAAGAAAACCTTGACGTAAGAACTATTACGATGGGTATTTCACTTCTTGACTGTATTGATTCGGATTTGGAAAAAGTTAAAAAGAACATTTACGACAAGATTTACAAATATGCAAAAAATCTTGTTAAAACCGGTAAGGACATCGAAAAAGAATTCGGTATTCCTATCGTTAATAAAAGAATTTCTGTTACTCCGATAGCTTTAGTCGGAGCTGCAGCCTGTAAAACACCTTCGGATTTTTCCGAACTTGCTGTGGTTTTGGACGAAGTTGCCAAAGCTGTAGGCGTTAACTTTATCGGCGGTTTCTCGGCGCTCGTATCAAAAGGTATGACACCTGCTGATGAAATGCTTATTAAATCAATTCCCGAAGCTCTTTCTAAAACTGACAGAGTCTGCTCATCGATTAACTTAGGTTCAACCAAGACCGGTATCAATATGGATGCTGTTAAGTTAATGGGCGAGATCATAAAAGAAACAGCGGAATATACAAAAGAAAGAGATTCATTAGGATGTGCAAAACTTGTAGTATTCTGTAATGCTCCTGATGACAATCCTTTTATGGCAGGTGCTTTCCACGGTGTAACAGAAGCTGACTGCATTATCAATGTCGGTGTATCAGGTCCCGGTGTTGTAAAGACTGCACTTGAAAAGGTTAGAGGAAAGAATTTTGAAATTCTTTGTGAAACAATAAAGAAGACTGCGTTTAAGGTTACAAGAGTCGGTCAGCTGGTAGCAAAGGAAGCTTCTGAAAGACTCGGTGTTCCTTTTGGTATTGTAGACTTATCACTTGCTCCCACACCTGCAATCGGTGATTCTGTAGCAGATATTCTTTGTGAAATAGGACTTGAATATGCAGGCGCTCCCGGAACTACAGCTGCACTTGCGCTCCTTAACGATCAGGTTAAGAAGGGCGGTGTAATGGCTTCATCCTATGTGGGCGGATTAAGCGGTGCATTTATTCCGGTATCCGAAGACCAGGGTATGATTAATGCAGTTGAAGCAGGTGCTTTAACATTAGAGAAACTCGAAGCAATGACATGCGTCTGTTCCGTAGGTCTTGATATGATTGCAATTCCCGGCGCTACTAAGGCTACTACAATTTCAGGTATCATCGCTGATGAACTTGCAATCGGTATGGTTAACCAGAAAACTACGGCTGTAAGAATTATTCCTGTTATCGGCAAAGAAGTCGGAGAGAATGTGGAATTCGGCGGACTTTTAGGACACGCTCCTATAATGCCAATCAATAACTTCTCCTGTGATGACTTCATTAACAGAGGCGGACGAATTCCTGCACCGATTCACTCATTTAAAAATTAGCCAATTGGGGACGGTTCTTAAATGGTAAAAAAAGCCAAAACGGAACCGTCCCCAAATGTACTGTTTGTTAAAAATAAAACGAAGGCCATATGACCTTCGTTTTTTATTCTATAATTACTATTTCTCTGGAGAATTCTGATACAGTCGGCGTTCCAAACTTCTCTGAAACAATTGTATCGTAAATATGAGCAGCCTGGATATCGGTTTCAAGCATTTCCATTCCTACAGGACTTAACTGATGTCTTGCATCCGCAAGCTTTGAAATGATAGGAATAGTAGCCTGTGATTTAAGTGCAGATAAAAGCTCATTTGATGTTTTTTTGAATCCAAGCATTCTTGCATAGAAGATATAGCCTTCTTCTTTGTATTTCTTCATGGATTCTTTTTTAATATTAAGAAGTATGTGGAGAAGATTTCTTGCAACTCTTACATACGTAATATCTTTGCTCTTAAGCAAATCGCAGAACTGTGAGTATGATTCGTATTTGTTTAGGTTCTTGATAATCTTGGCCGAGAAATCAGGCGAAATATCAAGATATTCTTCGTAGCCCTTTCCTTCATCCAGTAATAACTTGTACTTAAGGATGGAAGAGATGTCCTTATTAAGAACGGGGAATGATTTATCATACTGTTCTTCGAGTATTTTATATACATGGAAAGGTATCTGTGACCTTATGTGTTCAAGTTCGTTTGTTTCTTCAAGAGAAGAACGGATAGCAAGAGATGAGCAGATAGGATTATCCATCATTCTGTCATGATAACCTGCACCGATTCGAAGATTGGTAACAGGAATTATGGATGATTCAAACTGCTTTAAAGCTCTAATATATTCAAATCCCAGAATATTGTTCGGGAAATTCATTGCTTCAACATGTTCATAGGAATTAGGAATTGCTTCTTCAACAGCTCTGACACGAGCAATGGGATAGGAGATTCCTTCTTTTACGAGCCCGTGAATAACTTCGGAGATTTCCTGCTTATGATTGATTAAAACATCTGCGATATCGGTTAAAATCTTAATATCGCCGCATTCGGAACCGAATACAAGGTAATCAACCACACCAAGACCTTTTAAAAGATTGATGGCGCCTGATGCAAAATACTCGGCAGAAGAACATGAATAATAAAGCGGCATCTCTATTACAAGATCCGCGCCTGCATTTAAAGCCATTCTGGTACGCTGATATTTATCGATTACGGCGGGAACACCTCTCTGGGTAAAATCACCGCTCATTACAACGATAATAAAATCGGCACCGGTTAACTGTTTGGCTCTTTTGATCTGAAATTCATGTCCGTTATGCAGAGGGTTGTATTCTGCAATGATGGCAGCGACTTTCATTAACTAGTCCTCGATAATCTCATCAAACTCCTGGGTATCAAGATATTCGTCAAAAGCGTCTGCAACGGCTTCATATTCGTCATCGTCCAAGATGGAAATGAGTTCAGGCTCTTCGTTAGGGTCATCAGGATTTTCACTGTAACCGTAAAGCCATACATCGCCGTACAAATCATCTTCTTCGTCAACCATGGGAAGAAGAGCAATATAATCTTTACCTTTAACCTCGAAAATTGTAACGACTGCACATGTAACCTGTCTGCCGTCTTCAAGATCGAGATCGACTGTCATTTCCTCTTCGGGAATTTCATTTAAGTTTGACATATAATACCTCCGTGCAAACAAATATATTTTAACATACTTTAAAAAAATTACAATTATGTTTATAATAATAAGGTCTGATAAGGATTGGAGCAGCCTATGAACGAAATGGAAATCAGAAAATTTATGAAAAAGATAACTACGCTTATGTATTTTTCTTTTGCGCTCTGGATTTTCATTGTTGTAATTCAGCTTGTTATCGGACTGGTTACTCTTGTCGTAGGTTACGGAGTTGCCACACTTTGTCTGATGGTCTATAACCTGATCGGTTGTATCAGATACATGAAAATAATCAATACTTTCAAACATTTCAGCACCAAACCCGATGCCGCAGTTGTTGTGTCTTATTTCGAGAATTCTATCGGTGTGTGCTGGTTATTTATGTTTATCAACCTGATTCTCGGCGGTGTTATCGGATTTGTAGGAAATCTTTATGATCTTATACTTGCTTATTACGTCAAAAGCAAGAAGATGGATTTACTCAGACCTTCCGGTGTTCCCGGCGAAATCGAAGTACCAAACCCGAGGGATTACGAATGATTAATTACAAGCTTGAAAAAGGATATCCTCATCCGTGCGGAGCAACACCCGTTAAAGACGGTGTTTTATTTGTGTTTGAAAGCGATTCCGACAACAGCGGAATTATTTTAAAGAACAGGAAATCGAAAACAGTCACAAAAATACCGCTTACCGCAGAATACAGAAACGGTAATATTTTTTCTGTTCTCATAAAAGACATAGAATACGACAAATATCTTTACAGATTTTATTCCGATGAAAAAGAATTTGCAGATCCTTATTCTTTTACGATTGCTGGAAATGAGAAGTTCGGATTAAAGAAAGATAATTACGAGATTTATTCATCAATAGTTAAACTTGATGAAGATAATTTTGACGATAAAAAGCCCGGAATTTCTTTTGAGAATTCAATCTTTTATCTTTTACATGTAAGAGGTTTTACTGCGCATTCATCCAGTAAAGTTGAAAGCAAAGGAACTTTTAAGGGAATCCTTGAAAAGATTGATTATCTTAAGGATTTGGGTATTACTACACTTGAACTTATGCCTGCGTATGAGTTTGAAGAGTATGAAAAGCCTGCTCCCCAAACAGCTCTTTCTGTAGATAATTTAGATTACAAGGCTGACAATAAGATTAATTACTGGGGATATAAAGAAGGCTTTTATTTTGCACCCAAGGCTTCATACTGTGCAACTACAAATCACGTAAAAGAGTTTAAAGAATTCGTTCATGAACTTCATAAAAACGGCATTGAAGTTGTATTACAGTTCTATTTTCCGGATAAAGTTAAGCAGCATAAGATTTATGAGGTGCTTAAATTCTGGCTTATTAATTATAATGTTGACGGCTTCCATCTGAAAGGTAATAAGATTCCGTTTACATTTATCGCAAACGATCCCTTATTTGCTGATACGAAACTTTTATACGATTATATTCCCGAGAATGAGATTTACGAGGCTGCATTTGTGCCTTCAAAACGTAATTTGAGTTCTTATTCTGATTCTTTTATGTATCAGATGAGAAAAGTATTAAAGGGCGACGAAGGTACGTTAAAGGATCTGGTTTATTACACCAAGAATTATCCCGATAAGAGTGCATGCGTTAATTTTATTACCAACTATTACGGCTTTACATTAAACGATCTCGTATCTTACGACAGAAAACACAACGAAGACAACGGCGAAAAGAATGTTGACGGATGTGATTATAATTTCTCATGGAACTGCGGTATTGAAGGTAAAACCAAGAAGAGTTCCGTTATTAAACTTCGTAAAAAAATGATGAAGGATGCTTTGTTCCTTGTATTTTCTTCGAAGGGAACTCCGCTTATCTTGGCAGGTGATGAGATTTGTAATACTCAGAACGGTAATAACAACCCTTACTGTCAGGACAATGCTGTAAGTTATATTAACTGGAATTTGACTGTCGAAGCAACGGAGATGCTTGAATATACCAAGAAGCTTATCGCTTTAAGAAAGAGTGATTTAAATGCTATTCTTAACCGCGAATTCTCAATGCTTGACAGAGCACATATAGGATATCCGGATTTATCCTATCATTCGGATGAGGCATGGAAGGCTGATCTTGCTACATATAACAGACATCTTGGCATTATGTATTCAAGTTTTGATGAAAAAGAAGGCAATGTAACGCTATATTACCTTGCGTACAATTTCTATTGGAAAGAAATTACATTCTCGCTTCCTTACCTTCCTTTATCAGCCAAGTGGGACGTTGTTTTCTCGACAGGCGATGTCAAGGAAAAAGGAGAGGAGACCGAAGAGACCAAACAGGGCATGAAATTCGAGCTTGAATCAAGATCCTGCGCGGTATTTAAAGTTTCTTTCAATAAATCTGTTCTAAATAACAAATAACTGATATAATAAATCGGTTTAAAAAAATACGAAAGATGGTAACTGAAAAATGATTGACAACAAAAAAGTGTTATTTTCCGGAATGCAGGCTACAGGGTGCTTAACCTTAGGCAACTATCTCGGAGCATTACAGAACTGGGTAAAATTATCTGATGAGTATGAGTGCTTTTATTCGGTAGTAGACCTTCATTCGATTACTGTTAGACAGGATCCTGCGGAATTCAGACAGAAAGCAAAAAATCTTCTTGCATTATATATTGCAGCCGGACTTGATCCCGAAAAGAACTGTATTTACTATCAGTCACATGTATCGGGACATGCAGAACTTGCATGGATTTTAAACTGCTTTACATATATGGGCGAACTTAACAGAATGACTCAGTTCAAAGATAAGTCCGCAAAACATGCAGATAATATTAACGCAGGTTTGTTTACTTACCCTGTTCTTATGGCTGCAGATATTCTTTTATATCAGACCGATGTTGTTCCCGTTGGTATCGACCAGCTTCAGCATCTTGAACTTACAAGAGATATTGCACAGAGATTTAATTCAATTTACGGAGATGTATTTACAATTCCCGAACCTTTCATCGGAAAGACCGGTGCAAAGATTATGTCTCTTCAGGATCCTTTAAAGAAGATGTCCAAATCCGATGAAAATCCCAATGCTTCGATTTTCTTAACAGATGACAGAGACACAATCATAAGAAAATTCAAGAGAGCGGTTACAGACTCTGAAGCAATGATTAAGCACAGAGAAGAGCAGCCCGGTGTATCAAACTTAATCGAGATTTACTCAGCCTGTACAGGCAAATCCTTCGAAGAAGTTGAAAAAGAATTCGACGGCAAGGGCTACGGCGACTTCAAGCTTGCAGTAGGTGAGACAGTAGCAGATATGCTTACACCTCTTCAGACAAGACACGCTGAGATTCTTAAAGACAAGGCATATCTTGACGGTATTGTCAAGAACAACGCAGAGAAAGCACAGTATTTCTCAAACAAGACCTTAAGAAAGGTTCAGAAGAAGGTCGGATTCAACGAAAAAGTAAGATAATTTAATAAAATGACCATTTGGGGACGTGTGCGGAGCACTTGGCGAGGTTTTATCGAGCCTAGTGCGTGCCATGGAATTCCACTTGATAAGGTTTTTTCGAATCTAGTGGAATTCCAGTTCTTTTTTTTTATTTAAAAATAATTCTTGATATATGACAAATATATGATATATTAGACATTGATGTTTTCTTACGGAACGTGTGAAACATCCGACATTACTAACAATTTGTTTTGTCCAAAGGAGGAAAAGAAAAAGAATTGAAAAAAGTGTTTTTGTTTGGTTTACTTGCAACTTTAACAATGCTTCCTATTTTTGGTTGCAGCAAGGCTTATGAAAACGGCGAAGTCTACGTTTACAACTGGGGTGAATATATCGATCCCGATGTAATCGAGATGTTCGAGAAAGAAACTCAGATTAAAGTTATTTATGATGAGTACGAAACAAATGAAATGATGTATCCCAAGGTAGAAGCAGGTGCTGTAAATTATGACGTTGTCTGCCCTTCGGATTACATGATTAAGAAAATGATCGACAACGATATGCTTGCAGAACTCAACTGGGATAACATTCCCAATGCTAAGAATATCGGACAGCAGTATTTCGATACAAGTAAGGAATTCGATCCCGAAAATAAGTATTCCGTACCTTACTGCTGGGGAACTGTAGGCATTCTTTACAATAAAACCATGGTTGATGAGCCCATCACAAAATGGGAACAGCTCTGGGATCCTAAGTATAAGAATCAGATTTTAATGCAGAATTCCGTAAGAGATGCTTTTATGGTTGCTCTTAAGTTAAACGGATATTCAATGAACACAATCAATATTGACGAGCTTCAGATTGCAAAGCAGTCCTTACTTGATCAGAAGCCTCTTGTTCAGGCTTATGTAGTAGACCAGGTAAGAGATAAGATGATCGGTAACGAAGCTGCAATCGGTGTTATTTATTCGGGCGAAGCTATCTATACACAGAGAGAGAACGAAAACCTCGTTTATGTAATTCCTGAAGAAGGAACAAACGTATGGATTGACTCCTGGGTAGTTCTTAAGAACGCTAAGAATAAAGAAAACGCAGAAAAGTTCATCAACTATATGTGCAAACCCGAAATCGCTTTAATGAACTTCGATTTCATCACATATTCAACACCCAACGATGCTGCAAGAGAGCTTATAGAGGATGACGATATCAGAAATTCCGAAATCGCATTTCCTGATTTAACTCAGTATAATAACCTTGAAACATACAAGTACCTTGGTGAAGACGGAGATGAGCTTTACAATTCACTCTGGAAAGAAGTTAAATCCGAATAAGGATTACCGCTCATAAAAAAAATAACCGGTTAACATTTGCTGTTAACCGGTTTTTTAATTTCATTTTATTTTTCTTTTGCTTTCTTTCCGGAGCCCGGAAGAATGTTGATTAATATCAGTAATACAAGAACTGTTACAAATATTAATGATGAAAGAGCGTACATTTTAGGATCGATACCTTTTCTAACCTGTGAGTAAATCTTGGTTGAAAGTGTATCAACGCCTGCGCCTTTGGTGAAGTGTGTAATGATAAAATCATCAATACTCATTGTGAAGGCCATCAGCAAACCTGAGAATACGCCGGGAAGGATATCGGGAAATACTACCTTAAAGAATGCTTTAAATGGTGATGCACCGAGGTCCATGGCTGCTTCATATGCTGAAGGATTAAGCTGTTTGATACGAGGCATAACGCTTAAGATTACGTAAGGTATGTTAAACGTTATATGCGCCAGTAGTATTGTGGTAAATCCAAACTTTACATTAAAGAAGATGAAGAGAAGCATTAACGAAATACCGGTAACGATTTCGGCATTTAACATAGGGATATTTGTGATACCCATCATTAATGTTCTTGCACCTTTTTTAAGACTTGTGATAGCGATAGCCGCAATTGTTCCGATAAACGTGGAAATAAGTGCGGATAAAACAGCCAGCATCAGAGTGGTAACCAGTGCTTCCATTATTGATGAATCGGAGAGAAGCTTTGTGTACCACTGGAATGTAAAGCCGCCCCATTTGGCTCTTGATTTCGATTTATTAAACGATAAAACGATTAATACAAGCATCGGAGCATAAAGGAATATGAAGATGAGAGCGATATAAATTCTTTTTAAAACATTTGCCATTATAATGCACTCCCTTCTCCGTCTTTATCGAATATGGCGGTGATTATCATCGAAATTATAATGAACAGCATAAGCACAATTGAAAGTCCCGAACCTAAGTGCCAGTTCGAATTAAGTGTGAATTCCTGTTCAATAACGTTACCGATAAGCAGGATTTTACTACCTCCTAAAAGATCGGAAATAACGAAGGTTGTAAGTGCAGGAACAAATACCATTGTGATACCGGAGATAATTCCGGGAACGCTTAAAGGAAGAGTAACCTTTAAAAATGTCTGTATTTCGTTTGCTCCTAAATCTCTGGCTGCATTTAAAAGGTTCTTGTCGATTTTACAAAGAACATTGTAAATAGGCAGAACCATAAAAGGCAGGAAGTTGTAAATCATACCGAATATAATTGCATACGGTGTGTTGATTATTTTAAGAGCAGGCAGATGAATTGTACGAAGAATTGTATTGATTACACCTTCGTTTTCCAGAAGTGTCTGCCATGCAAGTGTTCTTAAAAGGAAGTTCATCCACATGGGAAGAACGAAAATAAGAATCATAAGTTTGTTGTTCTTTGAATTAAGGCTTGAAAGTATCATAGCCAGAGGATAGGAGAGCAACAGACAGATGACTGTACTTATAAATGATAAAAGAAGCGCAATCAAAAGTGATTTGAAATGCACGGGCAGAGATATCGATAAGATATTTGCGAATGTGAATTTACCGGTCTTATCTGTTAATCCGAAATAGAAAACCATGATAAGCGGTATGATGATAAAGGCAATCGACCAGAATGCATAAGGAAGCGAAAGCCATTTGACGAACTTATTCTTCAATTTGTACAGCCTCCTCATCTTCGCTGGCAGGTTTGTTCATAATCTGGATGTTGAAAGGATCAACCTTGATGCCTACCTTTTCGCCTACAGGGAACATCTTTGTGGAATGAACAAGCCATTCATAACCGTTTGCCATAACGTCCATTTCATAATGAACGCCTTTGAATATTAATGATGTAACTACACCTGAGATTGTTCCTTCTTCGGGACTTACAAGTTCAATGTCTTCAGGTCTTATAACTACGTCTACATGAACGTTTTCACCGAAACCGGTATCTACGCATGCAAATTTAGCGCCGAGGATTTCTACAAGCTCGTCACGAATCATAATAGAGTCGATAATATTAGAATCACCTATAAAGTCAGCTACGAAAGCGTTTTCAGGCTCGTTGTAAATCATTTCGGGAGTACCGATCTGCTGGATATAGCCCTGGTTCATAACAACGATGGTATCTGACATTGTAAGTGCTTCTTCCTGATCGTGTGTTACATATATAAAGGTAATACCAAGTTCGTTTTTAAGTCTGATAAGCTCATACTGCATGTCCTGGCGAAGCTTTAAGTCAAGCGCACCAAGAGGCTCATCGAGAAGAAGAACCTTGGGTTCGTTCACGATGGCTCTTGCAATTGCGATACGCTGCTGCTGACCACCGGAGAGTGAATCAGGCATTCTGTTCTCGTAGCCTTCAAGATTAACGAGTTTAAGAGCATATTTAATCTTGTCGTCGATATAAGACTTGGATTTATTCTTTATCTTTAAACCGAAAGCAATATTCTCGGCGATATTCATATGCGTAAAAAGAGCATATTTCTGAAAAACAGTATTAAGCTGTCTTTTATATGCGGGAAGTTTGGTGATATCTTTTCCGTCAAAAACAACACGTCCGGTATCGGGATTTTCGAATCCTCCGATAATACGCAGAGTAGTGGTTTTGCCGCAGCCTGAAGGGCCGAGAAGAGTTACAAATTCATTCTCTCTTATGTAAAGATTCATCTCATCGAGAACGAGATGATTATCATAAGATTTTGAAATGTTTTCAAGAGTAATAAGTTTGTTGCTCATTTTTGCTCCAATCTGAAATTAAATAGTTCGTAAAAAACATTTTTATTTTATATTATTTGTGTTATTATGTAAATTGATTTTATATGGATTTTTGCGGATTTTTATATATTTAATCAGTTGGGGGTTTGCATGAGATTCGAAAAATATGTTGCCTATGTTTCAAGCTATACAAAAAGAAACAAAATGGGTATTACAATATTTGATGTTGATTTGGAAAAAGGAACTTTCATTTACAGAAATTCCATAGAAATTTCCAATTCGTCATATTTAACCAGTTCGCATAACGATCAGTTTCTTTATTCAATCACCGATATGGGTGTTAAAAGTTATGAAATTGGTCCGGACGGTGACCTGGATGAAATTAATTTTGCGACCGTTAACGGCATGAGAGGCTGCTATCTTTCAACCGACTATACAGACAGATATCTTTTTGTTGCAGGATATCATGACGGAAAGATTACGGTTTTAAGAGTCGGTGAAGACGGTGCTGTAGGCGAAATTACGGATGAAATTTATGTTCAGGGTATGGGCGAGGTTTCTGACCGTTCTTATGTGCCTCATGTCAGCTGCGTTAAGATGTCAAGAGACAACAAGTTTCTTTTAGCATCGGATACCGGAATGGATCATGTAAACGTATATGCTCTTAATTATGAGACAGGAAAACTTAAACCCGTAGACATTATCCGTTCGGATGTGAATTCAGGTCCGAGACACATGATTTTCTCGGTAGACAACAAATACGTATACGTTCTTAACGAAATGCAGAATTCCGTTGACGTATTCACTTATACGGCTCTTGATTCGGGCTATCCCGAATTTGAAAAGATTCAGACAATTCAGACAGTAGATAATTATCATGCTTCAATGTCTGTTTCCAGAGCTCTTAAATTCAGCGAGGATAGAGAATATATTGTTACTTCATCCGCAGGCGACAATTCGGTTGAAATATTCAAAAGAGATGAGGCAACCGGACTTTTAACCAAGATTCTCTGGCTTCCTATAAGCGGTTCGTATCCTAAGGATGCTGCATTATTCCCTGATAAAAAACATCTGGTATCCTTAAACCACGAATCAAGCACACTTACATTCTTTAATGTGGATCTTGAAAAAGGACTGCTTTCAATGTGTGCCAAAGAAGTAAAAATCGATTATCCAAACTGTGTGATTTTCCACGGTATAAAGTAAGTTTGTTTTATGAGTTTTAAAAGTTTTAAAAAGTTTTTGTTTTCAAATAAAATAAAGTTTTCTGTCGGAACGGTTCTTGTATTGTTCGTTCTTCTTTTTACTGATATTCCCATTGGTTTCTCAAATCTTATTTTTGCGAGCCAGATGTCGGGCGTGGACGAAGAAGGAAGACCTCTTTACATGCATGAACTTGAAGAAGAAAGCGTTGATGTGGCTGAAGATTACTCTATAAATACCAATATTGAGCCTGCGGATTTTGAAACGGTTATTTCTAAAAGAATCGCTTCCTTTAATCTTGATGACTGGAATTTAATTCTTGTTAATAAGGACAATCCTCTTGAAGCGGATATTGACTGTAAGCTCAGAAGTTTTGACGGTTTTGATGTTGATGACCGGATTTATGAAGAGCTTAATGCAATGTTTAATGCTGCCAAAGAAGACGGCGTTAATCTTTTAATGGCCTCGGGCTACAGAAATTTCAACACACAGACTTATCTTTATGAAAAGAAGATAGCTTATTTCAGAAGACTGGGTTATTCACAGTCCGAAGCCACTGAAATAGCTTCTATGAAAGTAACTCCGCCTTTGACCAGTGAGCACGAAACAGGTCTTGCGGTTGATATCGTTAGTTACAGCCATAACTGTACAGATTCTGATTTCGGTAACTGTGAAGCCGGTATATGGCTTAAAGAACATTCATTTGAATACGGATTTATTCTAAGATATCCCGAGGGTAAGGAAGATATTACCAAGATTCAGTATGAACCCTGGCATTTCAGATATGTAGGCAAAGAAGCTGCAGAATTCATTTACATCAATGATCTTACATTCGAAGAATTTGTTGATATGGTTAATGAATATAACGGTGTAACTGCCGAAGAATAAATATTTTACGAGAATTTTATGAGCGAAAGATTTACCATATTAAAAAAAGAAGGTTCGGCTAAAAGAGGGCGCTTCGAGACCGTACACGGTGTTATCGAAACGCCTGTATTTATGAATGTAGGAACCGTTGCAGCAATCAAAGGCGCCGTTTCTACGGAAGACCTTGAAAGAATAGGAACGCAGGTCGAACTTTCAAATACATACCATCTGCATGTAAGACCGGGCGATGATAAAATAAAAGCTCTTGGCGGTCTGCATAAATTTATGTCGTGGAATAAACCTATTCTTACCGATTCGGGCGGATTTCAGGTTTTTTCGCTTGCTTCTTTAAGAAAAATAAAAGAAGAGGGCGTTTATTTTGCATCACATATCGACGGCCGTAAAATCTTTATGGGTCCTGAAGAAAGCATGAGAATTCAGTCAAACCTTGCTTCGACAATTGCGATGGCTTTTGATGAATGTCCCAATTCAAAGGCTGACAGAAAATATGTCGAGGATTCTGTTGCGCGAACCACGAGATGGCTTGAGAGATGCAAGGCGGAAATGACCAGGCTTAATTCTCTTGAGGATACTATTAATAAAGAACAGCTTTTATTCGGTATCAATCAGGGTGCGATTTTCCCTGATATTCGTATAGAACATGCTAAAAGAATCTCGGAACTTGATCTTCCCGGATATGCAATCGGCGGACTTGCTGTGGGCGAAAGCCATGAAGAGATGTATGAAATAATTGAAAAGACGGTTCCGTACCTTCCTTCAGACAAGCCTGTTTACTTAATGGGTGTTGGAACTCCTGCAAATATTCTTGAAGCTGTTGAACGCGGCGTGGACTTTTTCGACTGCGTATATCCCACAAGAAACGGCAGACACGCACATCTTTATACAAATCACGGTAAGATAAATCTGATGAATGCAAAATACGAGCTTGATGATTCTCCGATAGAAGAAGGATGTCAGTGTCCGACATGTCAGAGATATTCAAGAGCTTATATCAGACATTTGTTGAAAGCCAAAGAAATGCTTGGTATGCGCCTTTGCGTACTGCATAATCTCTATTTCTACAATAATCTGATGGCAGAAATAAGGGATGCTATTGATAAAGGATGCTTTGCAGAGTATAAAAAGGCTAAAATTTCATCGATGATGAATGATGAATAATAATTTCCACTTGTATTATTATTCGAAATAAATTATTGTATTAGTTGTTTAATTCTAGAAATAAAGGAGTTTAAAAATGTTCAATCTTTTACTTGATGCAGCTGCAAATACTTCCGGTGGCGGTCTTTTAGGAGGCTTCGGAATCTGGGGAACAGTCGCATATATTGCGATTTTTGGTGTATTTATTTACTTTGTAATTGTCAGACCTCAGAAAAAGGAACAGAAAAAGATACAGTCCATGCTTTCAAATATGGAAGTTGGAGATGCTGTTGTTACTACAAGCGGCTTTTACGGTGTTCTTATCGATATTACAGATGAGGATGTTATTGTTGAATTCGGCAACAACAAGAACTGCCGTATTCCTATGAAGAAATCGGCTATCGCTCAGATTGAAAAGGCCGAATAAGGAGTTTTTGTGAAAAGAATCGGTATTATTTTAATTACAATTTTATCGTTTCTTCTTATTACGTTTGCGGGGTTATACTTTTTCGGAGTATTTTATTTCAGACACTGGTTCTGTCCGAATACTTACATTAACGGTGTAAATGTTTCCAACAAGAACTTTAATGTCTGCGATACTTTGATTGCCGACAGCGTGGTAAATCATAATCTCGTCATTGAAGACAGTGACGGGTCTCAGATTTTTGTTGACGGCTCCGAAATCTACAGCTATAACAACAACGAAATCGCAAATGCAATTCAGTATATAAAAGACTCACAGAATCCATATCTGTGGGTTAAATGTCTGTTTGAAAAGCATGAATATGTTTATTATCCCAAGAGATATCTTGACGATAAGAAACTTATGCAGATTGTTACAAATTCAAAACTCGGCAAAAAGGACAGATTTGATCCTAAAAGACGCGCTGAGATTAAGTACACCGATGAGCGCGGTTATGAGCTTATTGACGATACGCAGAATCTTCTTGACTGGGAACTTTTAAAAGAACTTGTAATGCAGGCTTCGGTTGAAGATACAGGTTATATCAATTTAAAAGAAGCTGGTGTTTACAAAGACATCGCAAGATCTGAAGAAGAAAAGAAGCTTTTATCCGACTGGGACAAGCTTGAAAAAACTCTTGATTTTAATATGACTTACAAACTTGCAACCGGCGAAGATATCGTTGTTGACGGTGCGGTTATTTCGAAAATGCTTTTGCTTGACGAAAACGGAGATTTTGTTTTCGAAGACGGCGAAGCGGTCATTGATTCAGACAAGGTTCTTGCTTTTGTACAGGATCTTTCTGATAAGTATGACAATTTATATAAGGATAAGTACTTTGATACAACCAGCGGCGGAACGGTTACTATTCCTTATACAAGATACACAACTTACGGCAGTCTTATGAATGTAAGAGAGGAAGCCGCAGAGCTTGAATCAATCATTAAGTCTCATAAGAGTCACGGCGAGAGAGAACCTATCTATATCAGAAAAGAAGACCGTGGTACATACGCCAACAATTACGGCGGTACTTATGTTGAAGTTGATATTACAAACCAGCATATGTATTACTATGTAAATAATGCACTTGTATTTGATACGGATGTTGTTACGGGTTGTAAGGCTAACGGAAATATGACACCCGACTGCGTATGCTTTATCCTAAACAAGGCAAGAAATGTAACGCTTATCGGACCCGGATACGAATCCTTTGTTTATTACTGGATGTGTATCACAGGCCAGATCGGTATCCATGATGCTACATGGAGAAGAACCTTCGGCGGAGAGATTTATCTCTGGGGCGGTTCTCACGGATGTATCAATACACCTCTTAATAAGATGAGCGAACTCTATGACATGATGGAAATCGGAACACCCGTAATTGTACATCATTATGAGCCTCCTAAAGTGGAAGAGCCTGAAGAAGCAGAGGAGTTGGAAGATTCCGAAGAAACTGATGAATCTGAAGATAACGAAGCAGAAGAGACCGATACAGAAGATACGGCCGGCGAAGAAACTACCGAAACAGAAACTTCAGAAGAAACTGAATAAGATATTTAACCGGACACAAAAAATGTCCGGTTTTTTATGTCTTTTATGAGTTATGTAACCTTCAGCAAACCCTTTATTTATGGACAAAATTGACAAAGATTTTTATATTGTTAAAATTTTATCATTTTTTGCGTTTTTTGTATTGACTTAATATTTTTATAAAAGTAAAATATTGAACGTGAATTTAATTACCCAAAGGGTATTTATTTAAATTTTATTATAAAATTTGGAGGCTATATCATGGCAAGAGTTTACAATTTCTCTGCAGGTCCCGCTGTTTTACCTGAAGAAGTTTTAAAAGAAGCAGCAGAAGAAATGATGGATTATCA
>JAFYHV010000050.1 GCA_017538995.1 Lachnospiraceae bacterium
ATCGGACGAATGATAGCAGATAAAATAGAGGGAGAGAATGAGATTACCGAGTTCTTCTTTCCGAAGGATCTGAATCATTTTTGTGCTGGGTGTTATAAGTGTATTGAAGATCAGACAGCATGTCCGTTTTATGAAGAAAAAAAGAAGATTATTGATGCCATGGATTCAGCTGACGTGATAATCGTCACCACACCGACCTACTGCATGCATATGTCAGCACCTTTAAAGTCATTTTTTGATTTGACATTTGATCTTTGGATGTCTCACAGACCGATGGAATCAATGTTTAAAAAGCGCGCGGTTATCATATCTACCGCCGCGGGTGCCGGACCCAAGTCGGCAATAAAGGATGTTAAAGACTGTCTGTTTTATTTAGGAGTCCCTAAAATATACAAGTTTGGCATTGCAGTTCAGGCTATGAACTGGGATGGTGTAGCTGCTGCTAAAAAGGAAAAGATAAGTAAAAAGGCAGATGTTCTGGCAAAGAAACTGAGTCAGAACTCATTACCTTCCGTCGGTATTAAGACTAAATTTTTCTTTAATATGATGGGAATGATGCAAAAGAAAGGCATGAGTTCCTCACCGGCAGAAACCCGGTACTGGAAAGAAAAAGGCTGGCTTGACGGGAAAAGGCCGTGGAAAAAGTCCTGACAAAATATAACAAGGGGTGACAGGTTTTTATCCTCAGACAATTATATAATTGTCTTATAAGGAGGTATGAAATATGGAACAGTCTGTATTGAAATGGTTAATGGAAAATGATAATCCGGAAGTTAAGTTAAGAACCCTGAAGGAATATAAAAAACTTTCGGAAGATGATGAAGAAGTAATTGCCTGCAAAAAAGAATTGCTGCAAAGCAAGGTGTATGAGCGCGGGCTTAAGAAATTAAAGAAAGACAAACCCTGGGATAAGTATGATGCGATTATGGCGTTCGCAGAATGGGGACTTACAAGAGATGACATAGGTCAGGATATTGACGATGAAGTTTTTGGGCTTATAAAGAGTACCGGATTTAAGATGCTTTGCGGGGAACCGCTTCTTTTACGAAATCTTGTTAAACTCGGATATTACTCTGAAGATATCGTAAAAAACGAGGTCGATGCCGTTCTTAAACTGATTAAGGAAGACGGCGGATTTGGCTGCATCAGCACCAACAAAAAGATTAACGATCCTAAAAAACCTCATAAAAGCTGCGCAAGGCTGACGGTTGAGTATCTTTTGCTTGTTGCGGAATTACATCTCCGGGGATTTAAGCCGGAATGTGAGGACGCGCTGGTTCATTATTTTACGAAAAGAAATATTTTCTACCGTACGGATGATATGAAAACTCCGATGGTGGAAGTGATGCTTAGCACCTTTTATCCGCCCGATCCCATAAAAATAGGTGCGCATATGATTGTTTATGCATTAAGGGTGCTTGGCTGCGAGCCTGAATCCGAAGCTATGCAGGCAGGATATAAGGTCCTCGATGAGCATAAAACGGATAACGGAAAATATATCCTGACGGCATCCAAGAGCGTTCCCGCTTTTAAGGCCGGTAATGTCGGTGAAGAAAACAAGTGGGTAACTCTTTACGCAAACTTGGCAAGGTAAAAAATAATGTATATTTATTTATCTAAAGAAAAAATGGAAGAAGCCTTCCTGCTATACATGGAAGAAATCTTTGCTCATCCCGAAGTTGTAAATGCTTGTGTAAAAGACATTGTCATTACGCGAGAGAACTTAAACGAAGCAGGAAAGCAGGCTTTTGAAACGGGTTTTCACGATATCTACAGTGATTCGGATGTGCATATTAAAGTTTGTCTTCCTAAAGATGGTTCAGTTACGCCCGAAGATTATTTAAAAAGAATAGACCGTTTTGGCGTGTCAAAGGATACCGCGCTTGGCTGGATGTTCGGAGCGGAAAATAATGTGCACAGAATCATTTTTAAAAACGGCATGCGATATGATCTGATTTTCGAATTTGAATCCGGTGATGGTAAATTGCAGCTTAAGCCGTGTCTATCTGATCCGGAAAATGAAAAATGGCCTCTGGAAAATATCAACCGTTTCTGGTTTATTCAGATTCAGGCACTTGGGAAGCTGTATCGCAAAGACTATTTAATCAGTGACCATCTTGCAAATACAAACTGCAATGAAACCCTGGTGATGCAGATGGTTATGAGAGATTCGGAACATAAAACCAGCCATCACAGATACGGTTATTCAGAGGAACTGGAATATTCAAAAGATTTAGGAAAGTGTCCTTTCAAAACGGAGGATGAGACTTTCAACCGAATCGCAGATAAATTGTATGCGGGAGCATTATCTTATGACCGCCTGGTAAAAAACTTTTATCCGGATTATACAGACAGAAGTGCAGACTTCCTTGCAATTTGGGAAGCCTATGAATCATACAGAAAAGAAAAGGGTTAAGAATCTTTTATGAGCTTAAAATTATCTAAAGCAGGAACATCCGATGCTTTGACATTAAACGGAATATCGAAAAGAGCGTTTGACAGCGATATAGAAATTGGTGCGCCTTCGGCAGGCGGGCCTCCCGGATATATGTCTCTTCCTTTTCATAACAAAATGGCGAGGGCTAATTGTCTTTATAAACTGACCGATGGCGGATGGATTGTCGGCGGTGCAATTCTGTTCTTAAAAGATGATGTTCTGAATGTCGGCAGAATATTTGTCGCTCCCGAGCATTTTCGTAAGGGCTACGGACTTTTTATGATGCAGGAAATTGAGGCAATGTTTCCGAATGTGAAAGAAATCACGCTTGATACGCCGATTTGGAACGTCCGTACGAATGCCTTCTACACAAAGCTTGGATACAAAGAAGTAAAAAGAGACAAAGAATTTATATTTTATTCAAAAAAGAAGGATTAAAAAATTGAATAAAAGTTATACAATAAAGAGTGAATACGAATGGACAGAGTGGACGGTAGAGTAATAATATAATAATAGAGATTAGTTTATAAAGAGGCTTTTATGGAACAAGAGAAGCAGAAGAAACCCAAAAAGAAAATAAGTATTGTACTGGCATGGCATTATTTCCGACTTATTTACAGGTCGGTGCTTTTTATATTGATACTGATTACTTATATAAGATTCAGATTCCATTCCCAGGCATCAATTATTGAGAGTATTGAGCAGATGCCGACCATTTTGATTGTTACATGGGCGATATTTGTTGTGGAAATGATCTTCCGATTCTTTCCGTCCAAACTTGAAAGTCCCGGATGTCAGAAGCAGTTTGCCAGAAACTATATAAAAAGTGGATCAACAGAAATAGTAATTCACGATAATTACGCTACAATGCTTGTTGCTTTGATTTGGGTTGTATTCAACGCATTCTTCGGAGCATTACACATGCTTGGAATTCTGGATGATGGAATCATGATTCTTTTATGTAGTGCATATTCCATCTGCGATATCATCTGCATTTTGTACTTCTGCCCTTTCCAGACACTGTTTATGAAAAACAAGTGCTGCAGTACCTGCAGAATCTACAACTGGGATTATGCAATGATGTTTACTCCGCTTTTCTTCGTAAAACAAAGCTACACCTGGAGTTTACTCGTTTTATCCATAGCATTGCTTGTTCGCTGGGAATTAACATTCTATCTTCATCCGGAAAGATTTTCCGAAAAGACAAACGATTATCTCCAGTGTCAGAACTGTACGGAAAAACTTTGCGCTCATAAAAAACAGTTAAAACCGCTCAGAAAGCATATTGCAGAATACACAGACAAGAAGACAAAACGCCTGAAGAAATAGGAACAGAAATGAAAACATATTACGATGACGGAACAATAAAGATTCGAAGCATGCTTAAGGAAGACGCAAAAATCATTTTTGATACGCAGTCTTCTTACGGCTGGCATCCTTTAATGGAAACATATGAGACTTATTTTTCCGAGCAGGAAAGCGGAAAAAGACTCGTGTTTGTTGCGGAATATGAAGGAGAGTTTGCAGGCTACTGCACGCTTCTTTTAAATCCCTCAGAAGGTCCCTGGGGCGGAATGGGTTACCCGGAGATAAACGACCTTCTGGTTTTTTTTAAATATCATAAAAGAGGCATCGGAACAAAGATCCTCGATGTACTCGAAGAGGAAGCAGCAAAGATTACCGATATGGTATTTCTTGCGGTAGGTGTACATTCGGGTTACGGTTCCGCACAGAGACTCTATGTAAACAGAGGCTACAATTTTGACGGAAGCGGAGTCTGGTATCAGGGAAAGCAGTTAGGCCAGTATGAGCCCTGCGTGAACGACGATGATCTGCTTCTTTTTATGTCAAAGAAGTTAAGATAACAGGTTAAATAAATGGACGATTACGGAAAGAAAATATCCGAAAGAATGTGGAATCAGCCAGATAAAGGAGAACTTGAGGCTGAAAGAGAGCAGACTTTCATAGATGATATAGTGCAGAAAGCATATATTGAAAGGGAACTGCTTGATTCCTTAGACGGTATAGAGACGGCTTTTGACGGCGGCGCAGGTTGCGGTCGTTTTTCTATTCTCTTGGCAAAACAGGGAATTCATGTGACTCATTTTGATATTTCCGAGTCGATGATAAAAAAGGCAAAAGAGATTGCCAAAAAAGAAGGCGTCAGCGACAAAATAACTTTCGTAAAAGGAGCACTTGAAGATCTTTCGGCATACGCAGACAATTCGTTTGATCTTGTTATGTCTTTTGATTCTCCGATTTCCTACACTTATCCGAATCAGGAAAAAGTTATCGGCGAACTGGTTAGAATAGCAAAGAAAAAAATCATGATAAGCGTTTCGAGCCGACTCGGCGCTCTGCCTTATCTTGCAAATCCCATTCAGAAAAATCAGTTTATCCTTGATAAAGACAGTAAGGACGCATGGGTTCAGTGGTGCTTAAGTAACCGCGAACAGATGATAGAAGGATTTTCTTTTAACAAAGAAAAACTCATAAAAGCCTTTGATAACGGCCTGCTCGACGATATAGAAGAAACAAAAAAAGCTTACGACCGCGGAGAAACTCCCTGGTGCATATCGTATCATTTTATGCCCGATGAACTTGAAGGCATTCTTAAAAGAAATGGAGTTAAGAACATATCTCTTGCAGGTCCCGGAGCTTATGCCAGAACAATCCCCAATGAACTGCTTGTAAAGATTATGAACGATGAAAAACAGCGCGAGGAATTCCTTGAATTCTGCCATAAGTTCGACAGCAATCCTTACGTATGCGGAATGGGAAAAGACAATCTGTTCGCGAAGGGCGATTTGTAAGTGTGAGGAATAAAGAATGAATAAATTATTGGAAACAGACAGACTGATAATAACCGAAATGACCATGGATATGGCACCGGATGTTCATAAAAATTCGCTGGACGAAGACACAAGAAGATTCGTTCCCGATGAAGTTTTTGAAACGCTTGATGATGCGAAAGAGACGATAGAATTTCTGATGTCTCAGTACGGATCCATGGAAGGACCGTTGGTTTACGCGGTTATCATAAAAGATGAAAACAAAAACATCGGCTACGTTCAGCTGGTTCCCATCGGTGAAGGCAAATGGGAGATCGGATATCATATCGCGAAGGCATTTACCGGAAAAGGTTATGCTACAGAAGCAGTTAAAGCCTTTCTTTCCGTGATGTCTGAAAAGGTCGGTACGAACGAAGTTTACGGCATCCGCTTAAAAGAAAATGCAGCTTCGGGACGAGTACTTGAAAAATGCGGATTTGAAACTTTCTTTACAGGAGAAGGTGCATATCACGACGGAGTATATGAAATATGCAAGAGTGTATGGAAAGCATAAAAAAATATCAGGCATTTGAGCCGGGCCAGGTTCAGATGCTTGATTCATATTGTGCAAATGCTTTTGAAAAAGAAACCGTATATTTAAAAAAGATAGATATCGGGCGTCTGCTTGCAGGCTTTTATGAGAACGCAGGAATTGCTTCCCCGAAAATCCGTTACGGCGGCTGGGAAGATTCGCTTATCGGCGGCCACACCATGGGACATTTCCTTACGGCGATTTCGCAGGCGTACGCAAATGCAGCCTGCAAAAAAGAAGATAAAGAAATCTTTTTTTCAAAGGTAAAAGAAATCGTTGATGCGCTTGCTAAGTGCCAGGCGAACACAAAGGGAAAGCCCGGATTCATATTTGGCGCCACGATAACCGATCCTGAAAATGTCGAGCTTCAGTTTGACATGGTCGAAGAGAACAGGATTGATATTTTCAAAGAAGCATGGGTGCCCTGGTATACCATGCATAAAATTCTGGACGGTCTGGTAAATGCTTACCGCCTGACAGGATATGAGCCTGCGCTTACTGTCGCTGACAGGCTCGGCTACTGGGTTTATAACCGTGCATCTAAGTGGTCAGAAGAGACTCATAAAACCGTTCTAAACATTGAATACGGCGGTATGAACGATGCGCTTTACGACCTTTATTCGTACACGAAAAAAGAAGAGCATTTGATTGCGGCGCATCTATTTGATGAAGAAGATTTGTTTAAAAAAGTTGCCTCAGGTGAGAAAAACGCATTAAACAATCTTCATGCAAATACAACTATTCCGAAGTTTGCGGGAGCGCTTAACCGCTACATGACCGTCGGTGATAAAACATACCTGGATTACGCGGTTAAATTCTGGGATATGGTTGTAAATCATCACACTTATGCAACGGGCGGTAACAGCGAATGGGAGCATTTCGGCGAGGATGATGTTCTTGATGCTGAACGCACCAACTGCAACAACGAGACCTGTAACACCTACAACATGCTTAAAATGACTCGCAAGCTTTTTATGATAACAGGCGATAAAAAGTATGCGGATTATTATGAAAATACATTCATAAATGCAATCCTTTCATCACAGAACCCCGAGACCGGAATGACGATGTATTTCCAGCCTATGGCTACGGGATATTTTAAGGTTTACAGTACCGAGTTCACAAAGTTCTGGTGCTGCACGGGCAGCGGAATGGAGAACTTCACGAAGCTTGGCGACAGCATATATTTTAAGGACGAAAACGGCATCACGGTCAATCTGTTTTTCTCTTCCGAAGCGAGTTACCCGGAGCTCGGAATTAAACTGATTCAGGAGTCGCAGATTCCCGTAAAAGACTCAATCCGCTTTACTGTTCATCTCTTGGATAACGCTCCTAAAAGAGCCAGAATTCGTCTCCGCATTCCTGACTGGTCAGCCGAAACTTCAGTTACTGCAGAGAATAAAAATATTTCTACCGAAGATGGCTATATTTGCATAGAAGGAGAATGGCAGGACGGAGAAAGTATTTTATATACATGCAAATGTAAGGTTATTGCAAAAGGTCTGCCTGACTGTGACAATGTGTTCGCATTCTTTTATGGTCCGATTCTTTTATCAGCGGATCTTGGATGCGAGAACATGATTGATTCATCCACGGGTGTGGACGTAACAATTCCGTCGGAAAAAATCGCAGGAAACGAAGTACTTAAAGTCACAGACGGAAGCGTAAAAGATTTCATCGCCGATATCAATTCACTGATGATAAGAGACGGAGAAACGCTTTCCCTCAATCTTTTAGGAACCGATCGTCCTTTGACCTTCAGTCCGCATTATAAAAAGGCACGTGAGAGATACGGTATTTACTGGTATTTTGAATAAAAATGAGGAGGGAAATTATGGAGAAAGTAAAGTGGGGAGTTTTAGGAACCGCGAATATTGCAAGAGGATGCACTATTCCGGGAATGCTTCTGGCAGAAAACTGCGAGTTGTATGCCATAGCAGGAAGAAGCCTTGAAAAGGCAGAGATATTTAAAGATGAATTCGGCTTTAAAAAAGCTTACGGAAGCTATGAAGAACTGCTCGATGATGTGGACGTTCAGGCAGTTTATATTCCGCTTCCTAACGGCCTTCATTTCAAATGGGTAAAGGCTGCGCTTGAAAAGAAAAAGAATGTACTCTGCGAAAAGCCCATGGCTTTAAATGCAGATGATGCAAAAGAGTTATTCAAAACTGCGGAAGAAAACAACGTCGTTTTAATGGAAGCCTATGCATATCTTCACAGCCCTTATGTTAAGAGCCTTAAAGAAGATGTTCAAAGCGGAATCATTGGAACAGTAGATTACATCGAATCGGCTTTCCATACACAGGGCTACAAGGAAGACATCCGTCTTTACAAGGATCAGGGTGGCGGAGCAATGTACGACCTCGGTTGTTACTGCACGACCATGATTTTATCGCTTATCGATTCAAAGCCCGCACTCGTAAAAGCAGTAGCAGAATTCTCAGACCTCGGCATAGATTACAATACAGCCGCAATCATTCGTTTTGAAAACGGTGTAAGAGCATCTTTTAACGTAGGAATGATTTTAGGAGAGAATACAAATTCGAGATTTGACAGACTTTATATTCACGGTGACAAAGGCAGCATCAGATCAGACGTTGAATACAATCAGGCCGGCGAAGTAGGCTATAAAATCTATACTAAAGACGGAGTTATCGAAAGAAAAATTTCCGTTCCCCAGAACTACAGCCTGGAAATCACACAGCTCGGAAACTGCATCTTAAACGGTGAGAAACCATACGTATCGCCCGAGTTCTCAATCAGAAATTCCGAGCTTATGGATAAAGTATTTGAAGAAATCGGATATTAAATAAAATTGACAATTAAGGTTGTTTTTGATAGACTCCTTTTAGAATCTTAAGAAAGCGAGGTACATTTAATGATTGCCATGAACAGAATAGAAAATGCAACTGAATTGAGTGTGAAGACCTCGGTTTTAGATTTTTAATTGTCTGAAAATCTGTATACAAAGCCGTGGCATTTTGTGTCGCGGCTTTTTTCATTCTTTTATGAGGTCTCCATACGGTAATGAAATTTGATTTAAAGAATGGAGATTAAGACATTGAATATTATTTTAAGAAAAGAAACAAAAGAAGATTATTACAACACCGAACATATGACAATGCGTGCATTCTGGAACCTTCACGGTCCGGGCTGCAACGAGCATTTACTGGTTCACAAACTTAGAGAGAGCGAAGATTATATTCCGGAATTAAGCAGAGTAGCTGAACTTGACGGAAGGATAGTCGGAGCAATCTTTTATTCAAAAGCCATCGTAAAAGACGGCGACAAAGAGCACGAAGTCCTTACATTCGGACCGCTTGCGGTTGAGCCTACCTGCTTTAATTCAGGGATCGGAGCAAAGCTCCTAAAAGAGACACTGGCACTCGCCAAAGAAGCAGGATACAAAGGAGTCGTCATTTGCGGAGAACCCGAATATTATCCGAAGCACGGATTTAAAACATGTGATAATTACGGAATCGCTCATAACGCGTTTGGCAATTCCGATGCTTTTATGGCGTATCCGTTAAATGAAGGCTTTGAAGAAATCCACGGAACATATTATGAGGCTCCGGTATTTGAAACCTGCGAGGACGAGGCAGAAATAGGGGAGTATACCAAAAACTTCCCTTATTACAAACCGCTTAAACTTTCATGCCAGTGGCTGCATGTGGAGAAGCTTGGAAGAATCTGCGAAGTACAGAAGAACAGTTTTAAAATACGTTTCTTCGAGCAGGAACTGCCGGCTAAACTTAAAGGAAACTTCTATGGTGAAGATACGGAAAAATGGCCTGTTGTGGGCGATTATGTAACATTCCTTTACAATCCGAACGGCGAATGCACGATTCTTTCGGTATGCGAAAGAACGAGCTTTTTGCAGAGACCGGACCAGGCGAAAACAGGCGTCATGCAGCACATGGTTGCTAACGTTGATTACACCTTTATAGTGACTTCGTTAAATGATGATTATTCTTTTAACAGAATTGCGAGATATGCAAGCGTAGCGCTTCAGGGCAATTCGATTCCCGTTGCGATTCTTACAAAATCGGATCTCTGCACCAATGTCGGAAGATATGTAAGAGAAGTCGAATCAATTTCTGACAGTATCAGAGTACATGCGGTTTCGGCTCCGCTTGATTTAGGGCTCGATGAGCTTGAAGAGTACTTCACACCCGGAACAACCATCTGTCTGATGGGTTCCTCGGGCGCAGGAAAATCAACGCTTATTAACTCAATCGTCGGTGAAGAGGTAATGAAAACTTCCGAGATCAGAGAAGACGATTCCAAGGGAAGACATACCACTACGCACAGACAGTTAATTGAGGTAAAAGAAGGCGTATTTATCATCGATACTCCGGGTATGCGCGAAATCGGAATGGCCAATACGGAGGACGGTATAGACGAAACTTTTTCGGATATTGTCGAACTTGAAGGCAGATGCAAATTCTCAAACTGCAGACATCAGACCGAACCCGGTTGTGCCATAAAAGCAGCGCTTGCAAGCGGAGAATTATCCGAAGAAAGATATGCGCTTTATAAAAACTTAGGCGCAGAAAACACTCGCAATTATGCCATGAAGAAAGAAATTTCCAAGTGGGCAAGAGAAGTTAAAAAAATCGATAAAAGAAAGATGTGGGATTAAACAATTGAAAACACTGTACGTTTCGGATTTGGACGGCACTCTGCTTCACAGTGACGAAAGCACGTCGGAATACACCAACAATGTGATTAATACACTGACTAAAAAAGGTATGCTTTTTTCATACGCTACCGCACGTTCTCTGATTACGGCTAAAAAGGTAACGAAAGGCATTGATGCAAAGATTCCGCTTATAGTTTATAACGGAGCTTTTATCGTGGATAATGCCACGGGCGAAATACTTAAATCTAATTATTTTGACAGAAATACGGCAGATGAAATAACCGATCTTTTATATGAAAACAATATCTATCCGATAGTTTATGCATACGTCGACGGAATAGAGAAATTTTCATATATTCCGAAACTCAGTACAGCAGGTCTTAAAAGATTTACGGACAGCCGTGCGGGAGATATAAGAGAAAATAAAGTGAGTACGCCCGAGGAATTGCGAAAGGGTGATATCTTTTATATTACCTGCATCGATGAGCCTGAAAAACTTTATCCGATCTATGAAAAGTACAGAGATGATTTTCATTGTGTATACCAGAAAGACATTTATACCGGCGACCAGTGGCTTGAAATTATGCCCAAAGAAGCAACGAAAGCCAACGCGATAAAACAGTTAAAAGAGATGTTTCACTGCGACAAAGTAGTTGCTTTCGGCGACGGTAAAAACGATATTGACATGTTTGAAATTGCAGATGAAGGCTATGCGGTTTCAAACGCACATGATGCTTTAAAAGAAAAAGCCACGGCGGTTATCGAATCAAACAATGATGACGGTGTTGCAAAGTGGCTGGAGAAAAATTATGCTTGAAAAAATGAATGACTTTTTTACGGCTCGTGTGGACGGATATGACGAACACATGAGAACGAATATAGAGGGCGCTTCGACCTTTTATGAGTTCACGGCTTCGCTGCTGCCAAAAGACAAAGCAAAGGTTTTGGACTTAGGCTGTGGAACGGGACTTGAACTTGAAGAATATTTTAAGGTGAGTCCTGATGCAGACGTAACGGGAATTGATTTAACCGAAGCAATGTTAAAGGCTCTTAAAAGCAAGTTCCCCTCTAAGAAACTTAACCTTATCTGCGGTTCATATTTTGATGTTCCGTTTGGTGAAAATGCTTTTGATGCGGCGGTTTCGGTTGAGTCGCTCCATCATTTTATGAGAGATAAGAAACTCGGACTTTACAAAAAACTTCACGAAGCTTTAAAGGAAAACGGATATTTTATTCTGACCGATTATTTTGCGGAGTCCGAAGAACTGGAGACAGAATATTTTAACAATCTCGCGGAAATCAAACGTGCGGAAGGCCTGTCGGAAGATGAGTTTTTTCATTACGACACGCCGCTTACGGTAGACCACGAAATAGAAATCCTAAAAGAAGCAGGCTTCTCCAAAGTAGAGAAATTAGAACAATGGGAAAGTACCTGGACGCTTCGCTCAACAAAATAAATTTGACCTGACAAAACTTCGCAAGGCAGGAAATGTAGCAAAAACGAATTACTCCTAAAATAGACTCATACAGGAGGAAAAAGAATGGACTGGATATCATCAATGCAGCAGGCAATAACCTATATGGAAGAACATCTCTTGGAAGAGATTAACTATGAAGACGTGGCGAAGCATGTGCACACTTCAAGCTACGAGTTTCACAGAGCATTCAGCTTCGTAACAGGGATGACAGCCAATGCATACATCAGAAACCGCAGACTTTCACTGGCGGGAAGAGAGATAGTTGAAACCGATGCAAAAATAACAGATCTGGCATTCAAATACGGTTATGAAACACCGGAAAGTTTTACGAAAGCATTCACAAGGTTTCACGGAATTGCTCCAAGATCAGCCAGAGAAGAATCCGGCAAACTCGTTCTTTTTAATCCTATGACTATTAAGTTAACTGTCGAAGGAGGAAAGACAATGGATTACAGAATAGTACAAACAGAAGCCAAGAAATTCCTGGCATTGGTAAGAAGTTTTAGTAACGAAATAATCAATGATGACGACAATCATGAAGTAGCAGATTTCTGGGGAGAGTGCAATGCAAATCAGATGTTAAGCCCCGTCTGGATGTTAAGAGAAGACGGCAAGAGAGATCTTTACGGATTATGCACTCCTACCATCGAAGGCCAGGACACATTTGATTACGGAATCGGAATTATCGTAGATGAAGATACCGCACCTTACGATCTTGCTGAAATGGAAAAGGCAGGCTTCAGAGAATGGTTCGTAAAACCCGGAACATATGTGGTATTTGACTGCATCGGAGAAGACGGTGACTGCATCACTGAAACATGGTCGAAGTTCTACAAAGAATTCTTACCTCAGATGGGATATGAAGCGGTAGACGAGACTGATTATGAACTTTATTTTGACGGCGGAAAGGGTGTTTTCTGCGAACTCTGGATACCTATCAGAAAGAAATAAATCATAAAAGAATCACAGGCCGAAACCCGAAAGGGAATCGGTCTGTTTTTTATTTTAAACATGACATAATGCTGTCGTGTTTGGTATAATATACTTAATCAGGAGTTGAAAAGATGAAGATAGACAGACTTATCGGAATATTGTCGATATTGTTGCAAAAAGAAATGACAACCGCGCCCGAACTGGCCGAGCATTTTGAGGTTTCGCGAAGAACTATCAACCGTGACATCGAGGCTTTGTGCAAGGCGGGAATACCGATTCAGACCACTCAGGGAGTCGGCGGAGGCATCAGCATTATGAGCGGATACAGGATGGATCGAACCATTCTTACATCCAGAGATATGCAGATGATTATGGCCGGACTTAGGAGCCTGGACAGTGTGAGCGGCAGCAGTTATTACAGTCAGTTAATGGAGAAAATTCAGGCGGGCTCGTCGGAGCTTGTAAGCGGAAAAGAATCCATGTTAATTGATTTGTCATCGTGGTATAAAGCAACACTGGCGCCAAAAATATCGATGATACAGGATGCAATTGAAAACAGGAAGCTGCTTAAATTCAAATACTTCGCTCCGTCCGGAGAGAGTGAGAGAACCATCGAGCCTTACTACGTAGTCTTTAAATGGACCAGCTGGTATGTGTACGGATGGTGCCTTAAAAGAAAAGATTACAGGCTTTTCAAACTCAATCGAATGGACAATGTACAGGTATCAAAGAAAGAATTTGAATGCAGAAACGTACCGTTGCCCGATATGTCGGCGGAACTGTTATATCCGAGAAACATCAAAGTTACAGCGCTGTTTGATGCGGATATGAAGTGGCGTCTGGTCGAGGAATTCGGAACGTACTGCTGCAGCGAAACCGAGGACGGAAAGCTTCTTTTTGAAGAGTATTATTCCGATTTGGACAATCTGGTTTCGTGGATGTTAACATTTGGAGATAAGGTTGAAGTTCTTGAACCCGCAGAGGTTCGCGACCGCCTAAAAGAAATAGCTGATAATATGAGCAGAACATACGGAGGAAAGAAATGAGCAAGATAGAAAGATATGAAATAAACGAACAGTGGGCACACTCAGGCATCGTAAAAGCAGGAGATTTCTGCTTCTTAAGTTACTGTGTCGGAAACATCGGCGGAACAATCGAAGAGCAGATAAACGGTGCTTTTGACAACATGGAAGAGCGCCTTGCAATGGTCGGCCTGACGCTGGAAAATGTGGTTCAGATGGACTGTCTTTTCAGAGACGTTTACAACATTCCCACAATGGAAAAGGTCATAAAAGAAAGATTCAAAGGCAACTACCCTGCAAGAAAATCCATCGAAACAAACTTCGCACACGTTGGCGGAAGCGACGGTCTTCATTTCCAGGTGGATGCGGTTGCATATTGCGGAGAATAAGTTTTAGGAGGAGTAAGTAAATGAAACTGGAAGGTTTTGGAATATTTGTGGATGATATGAGTACTATGATCCGCTTTTACAGGGACGTGCTCGGGTTTGAAATAAAAGAAGATGAAGATGCATCAAATGTATTTTTGGTAAAGGACGGAATACTTTTCTTACTTTACAGAAAGTCGGATTTTGAAAAGATGACCGGAAGTTCCTTTTCTTACTGCAAGGGAGTTAACGGTCATTACGAGATTGCTCTCGGAGTTGAAAACTATTCTGCAGTTGACAGAGAATATGCGAGAGTTACAGGGTTGGGTGCCAAAAGCGTGATGGAACC
>JAFYHV010000051.1 GCA_017538995.1 Lachnospiraceae bacterium
CATAGTTACCGTTGTTCCGACACCGAGTTCGGTCTGAATATCCATCTTGTCGGAATTCTTTTTCATATTTGGAAGTCCCATGCCTGCACCGAATCCGAGGGAACGAACCTTGTCGGGAGCGGTTGAGTAGCCGGCCTGCATTGCTTTTTCGACATCTGCTATACCGGGTCCTTTGTCGGCGAGTACGAGAGTGATTGAATCTTCTGAAATAGTCACTTTGATTTTGCCGCCGTATGCATGGATTATCATGTTTATTTCGCCTTCATAAAGAGCTATCGCAACTTTTCTGATGGCTTCCGGTGAAACACCGAGTTGTTTTAATTTCTTTTTTACGTCACTTGAAGCTTCTCCCGCTCTGGTAAAATCTTCGTTGGAAACTGCGTAGTTGAGCTCCATTAAATCAGCCATCAATGATACCTCCTGTCAATCCGTGTTCGTAGAGTAATCCGCATGAGGAAAACATTCTGTGACTTGTTGTAATAATAGGAAGTCCCATTTCGTCAGCCATCTGAATCATGGTCTCGTCGGGAGTCTTGCCTCTTACAAAGATAATTGCCACAATGTCCATCATTTCGGCAGTTCTTATAACCTGAGGGTTGCAGAGTCCTGTTAAAAGAACACACTGATGTTTTGCGAAAGCGAGCACATCGCTCATCATATCGGATCCGCAAGCCGTTAATACTTCTTTATCCAGTTCGTCCTTTCCGGCCAGAGCTGTACCGTCAAGGAGCTCAATAATATCGTTTACTGTCATAATAAACCTCCGTATTATGTTAAAAATGGGGATAATAATATCAAAGAAAAAATAAAAAGAAATCTGTTTGATTTATAACCCCAAAAAATACATCAATATTATAACAACGGAAATCATTTTTTTCAAGCAAATAGGACAGCAGCAGTCGATATCATAAAACCTACTAAAAACATAGGTAAATAAAGGTTTTTTTAATTAAAATTTTTTGTGAAAAAATGAAAAAATCAATAGAAATACAGACAGTGTTGTGCTACAATATATGTTACGTTCGGCTATTGAAAAATAGTATTGTTAAAAATTTATCAAGGAGGTTTTTAGGATGAGTTCCAAGAAAACAACTGTACCTTTTGCCGGAACAAAAGAGCAAGAGGAAGCACTCAAGAAAGTCATCGCTGAAAACAAAGACCAGAAGGGTGCCTTGATGCCCATTATGCAGAAAGCACAGGACATCTACGGCTACCTTCCCATCGAAGTTCAGACGATGATCGCGGACGGAATGGGTATTCCCCTCGAGAAGGTTTACGGAGTATCAACATTCTATTCACAGTTCGCACTTAATCCCAAGGGTAAATACCAGATTTCGGTATGCCTTGGTACTGCATGTTATGTTAAAGGATCGGGAGACGTTTATGCCAAGATCGAAGAGATTTTAGGTATTAAAGGCGGCGAATGCACACCTGACGGAAAATTCTCTCTTGATGCCTGCAGATGTGTAGGTGCCTGCGGACTCGCACCGGTTATGATGATCAATGACGAAGTTTACGGACGTCTTAAACCGGACGATGTTAAAGGCATTTTAGATCAGTTTAACTAAAAATCTCTTATTATAGGGAGATATTGCCCATGATGACAGAAATATCCCTAAACATACTTGACGTTACCGAGAACTCCACAAGGGCGGGCGCGAGCATTGTTCACATTACCGTTGAAGTTGACGAAGAAAAAGATCTTCTCAGAGTCTTGATAGAAGACAACGGGTGCGGAATGAGTAAGGAACAGCTTGCTTCGGTTAAAGATCCTTTTTTTACAACCAGGACCACAAGAAAGGTAGGACTCGGTGTTCCGTTTTTCAGGGAAGCGGCGCTTCAGGCAGGCGGAAGTTTTGATATAGAGTCCGAGCCGGGAGTAGGTACCACGGTAACCGCAGAATTTCAACTAAGTAATATAGACAGAATGCCCCTGGGAGATATTACAGGTACGATTCATCAGCTGGTGATTTATCATCAGGATACTGATTTTGTTTATAAGTATGTCTTTAACGGAAATTCTTTCACGATGGACACGAGAGAGTTCAGAGAAATTTTAGGAGACGTTCCTTTTGATACAAAGGAAGTTTCGGATTACATCAAAGAATATCTTTCAGAAAACAAATACAATACAGATAATGGTAAAAATATCTAGTTTAGGAGGAAAGCTATGAAATCTCTTGAAGAATTAAAAGCAATAAGAGACAAAATGCAGGGCCAGGTTGGTCTTCGTGCAGAATCCGAAGCAAGCACCAGAGTTGTTGTAGGTATGGCTACATGCGGTATCGCATCAGGTGCAAGACCTGTACTTACAGCTTTAGCTGACGCAGTTGCAGAGAAGAAGATTCCCGATTGCGCAGTTACACAGACAGGTTGTATCGGACTTTGCCAGTATGAACCCATTGTTGAGGTTATTCAGCCCGGTAAGGAAAAAGTTACATATATTAAGATGACTCCCGAGAAGGCTCTTGAAATCGTTGACAAGCACCTTATCAGAGGTCAGGTTGTTTCCGAGTACACAATCGGCAACCAGTTAAAATAATAAGGAGGAAATTTAAATGTATCGTTCACACGTATTAGTTTGCGGTGGTACAGGTTGTACTTCCTCCGGAAGCCAGGCAATCATCGACAAGTTCGAAGCTGAGATTGAAAAGAATGGCTTAAAAGACGAAGTAGCTGTTGTACGTACCGGATGTCACGGTCTTTGTGCATTAGGACCCATCGTACTTATTTATCCCGAAGGATCATTCTACTCAATGGTTAAAGTAGATGATGTTGCGGAGATCGTTTCCGAGCATTTGCTCAAAGGTAGAGTTGTTACCAGACTTCTCTATGAAGAGACTGTTAAGGAAGAGGAAGTTATTCCCCTTGTTGAAACAGGCTTCTATAAAAAGCAGAAGAGAGTTGCTCTTCGTAACTGTGGTGTAATCAATCCCGAAAACATTGATGAATATATCGCTGTAGACGGTTATCAGGCTCTTGCAAAGGTTCTTACAGAAATGACACCCGAGCAGGTTATCGATACACTTCTTGCAGCAGGCTTAAGAGGACGTGGTGGTGCAGGCTTCCCTACAGGACAGAAGTGGAAACTCGCAAGAACACTCGTTCCCGATGCAGATCAGAAATATGTATGTTGTAACGCCGATGAAGGTGACCCCGGTGCTTTCATGGATCGTTCCGTTCTTGAAGGCGATCCCCATGTAGTACTTGAAGCTATGGCTATCGCAGGTTACACAATCGGTGCTAATCAGGGTTATATCTACGTTCGTGCAGAATATCCCATCGCTATCCAGAGACTTCAGATTGCCATTGATCAGGCAAGAGCATACGGATTACTTGGTAAAGACATCTTCGGAACAGGTTTCGATTTTGATATCGACCTTCGTTTCGGTGCAGGTGCTTTCGTTTGTGGTGAAGAGACAGCTCTTATGACTTCCATCGAAGGAAACCGTGGTGAGCCTCGTCCTCGTCCTCCTTTCCCTGCAGTTAAAGGTCTTTTTGCAAAACCCACTGTACTTAACAACGTTGAAACATACGCTAACATTCCCCGTATCATCTTAAACGGTGCTGAATGGTTTGCTTCAATGGGTACAGAGAAGAGCAAGGGTACAAAGGTATTCGCACTTGGTGGTAAGATCAACAACACAGGTCTTGTAGAAGTTCCTATGGGAACCACACTTCGTGAAGTTATCGAAGACATCGGTGGCGGCATTCCTAACGGAAAGAAGTTCAAAGCTGCTCAGACCGGTGGCCCTTCAGGCGGATGTATCCCTGCTGAACATTTTGATATTCCTATCGATTACGATAACCTTATTTCTATCGGTTCCATGATGGGTTCCGGCGGACTTATCGTAATGGATGAAGATAACTGTATGGTTGATATCGCTAAATTCTTCCTTGAATTCACAGTTGATGAATCCTGCGGTAAATGTACACCTTGTCGTATCGGTACAAAGAGATTGTACGAGACGCTTGACAAGATTACAAAGGGTAAAGGAACACTCGAAGATCTCGACAAGTTAGAGGAACTTTGCTACTACATCAAAGCTAACTCACTTTGCGGTCTCGGACAGACAGCTCCCAACCCCGTTCTTTCCACTCTTCGTTATTTCAAAGACGAATATATTGCTCACGTTGTTGAAAAGAGATGTCCTGCAGGCGTATGTAAAGACCTTCTCAACTTCTCTATCGACAAAGAGAAATGTATCGGATGCGGAATGTGTGCTAAGCAGTGTCCTGCAGGTGCTATTTCCAAGACTGATTACATTGCACCCGGTAAGAAATTACCTGCAATGGCAATCGACTCAAGCAAGTGTGTTAAGTGCGGTGCTTGTATGGCTACATGTAAGTTCAGCGCTATTTCTAAGAAATAATAGGAGGATAGATAATGGAAACCATTAATATTACAATAAATGGTATGGCAGTTGAAGCTCCCAAAGGATCCACTATTCTACAGGCTGCTAAAGGTGCGGGCATCGACATTCCTACTCTTTGTTACTTAAAAGAGATCAACGAAATCGGTGCATGCCGTATCTGTATGGTAGAAGCAGATGAAGGAAGAGGAGCAAGATTAGTTGCTTCCTGTGTATACCCCATCACAGAAGGAATGAAGGTTTATACCAACACTCCCAAAGTTATTGATTACAGAAAGAAAACATTACAGCTCATCCTTTCCGATCATGACAAGAAATGTCTTTCTTGTGTACGTTCCGGTAAGTGTGAACTTCAGAAATTATGCCACGACTTCGGCGTAGATGATGAGAACAAGTACGAAGGTATCGCTAATGAGTTCGAAATCGACTACAGTGCAGCTCACATGGTAAGAGATAACAACAAGTGTATCAACTGCCGTCGTTGTATCGCAGCATGTGAAAAGACTCAGGGAATCGGCGTTATCGGCGCTAACAACAGAGGTTTCATCACAGAGATTTCTTCACCTTTCGGTATGGGTCTCGGCGAAACCGCATGTGTATGCTGTGGCCAGTGTATCGCTGTATGTCCTACAGGTGC
>JAFYHV010000052.1 GCA_017538995.1 Lachnospiraceae bacterium
TCAAGTGCGGTTGTCAACTCATATTGGACGATCGGGCCCACTATATGGATCACCTTCTTCGCCGGAAGATTATATGCATCCGTGAGCATCGGAACCGCCGTCGGCTGTTCGTAATCTTTTCCATACCTAATCCGAAGCTCGTTCATCTGTCTGCTACATTCTGCTCTCAACTGTATTCCTGCGAAACTGTGAATGCAATTATCTATGCAGGTATGCATCGGAACAAAACATCCGAGCATCTGTGAATTGGCCGCATTAACGATTGCATCCACGGCAAGTCTTGTGATATCACCTTGCCATATGGACATCGCTCCCCTTATCACCGGGATATCCGCCGGACTCACAACACCCTTCTCTTGTGCGCGTTCTTTTAGATAACCATTTTGCACGTCCAAAACATCTTCAGCCATTTTCCCGGGCATACGGATATTCATCAGAGAACGGAGTATCCTTTGCCTGCCTTCGATATCACGCGGTATCTCCAAATTTTTGTATTCAATCGATTCTTTTTTGAATTCTTTTATAAGATAATCAAGTCGCTCTTCCTGATTCATAACTCACCGACTTTCCATAAAAACCATAGTGATTTATCTTTAAAGTTAATCTGTTTAGAAAAATTGCGATATATCTCACTATCAATATTATGAAAACACCATGTTTTTAAAAAATCTTTTGCGTAAATCACCGTTTATCTAATACAATTTCTACGCAAATTCCCATTAAAATAACGCTTCAAAAAGATACCTTATTTTCCAAGGCGAACCAATGTAATAATAGGAATACCATCCTTCACCAAGCTCAACTTTTACAGTACTCTCTTTATATTCTTTTTTGAAATTACTCATATTTCCAACCGTTCTATTTCCATCAAGAGAAAGAATCATTTGGCCTCTTGTACATTCCTGGTCATTAAAACAGACTTCCGTTGAAGTAACTTCTATACCACTAAAAGTTGTTTCCCAACCTGCTATAGCGTAAAATGCTTTTTCTGCTCTCTCAAAACTTCTTTCCTGCTCTTCGGATAATTTCACTATTTCGATATCATTCTGAGTATGTCGATATAAATTATATTTTCCCTTATTATCTATATCCTCATAAATCGTATAGTGTCCATATGCATCACTATGAGTTTGCTGATCTTGAATTAGCAAATCCGCAATCGCCTCAAAACTCTCTTTACTTTCACTAAACTCTTTTCTGCATTCATTTCTAATTCTATAGTTCCTGCTGAAATAGAAGTTATTAATTGGTAAAGAGAAAATAAAAAAAGAAATTATAGGAACAATAACTAGTAGCAAAAAAGGAAATATCTTTTGTTTTCTTTTCAATCGAATAATCAGAAAAACTAATATCACTACTTCAGAGAATAGAAATAGAATTAATGTGCAAACAAAAATATATAGAAAATAAAAATCTGCCCAATAATATGTCGAGGTCAAAACCAATACAAATATGCTAATAAAACTAGAAAGAATAATGGCTTTTTTCTTTTTCGTCATTCTGTCCCTTTCGTTAAGTATCAATAGTCGTATATATTCAAAGATAATTTTCCCACCCGATAGTGAGAAAAACCAAAATATTTACGTCCAAATTGCCATAGCAAGTGTGCCGAACACCATAAGTACAAGTCCTATTAATGCTTTTTTTCTGAGTTTCTCTTTAAATACAAAGAAAGAGAAAACAACCGTTAAAACGATACTCATTTTATCTATAGGCACAACTACACTGACTATTCCTTTTTGAATCGCGTAATAATAGCATAACCAGCTTCCGCCTGTCGCTATACCTGATAGCACAATAAATACAAGTTCTCTTCTTTCTAAAGATTTGATTTGCTTCTGTTTACCTTTTATCAATACGATAAACCAAGCCATAATCAGCACGACACCGGTTCGAATCGCCGTTCCAAGATTGGATTCAACACCTGTAATTCCAATTTTGGCGAGTATTGATGTTAATGCAGCAAAAAATGCGGAACCGATTGCATATGGAAACCAAACGGCTTTTGCGTGTTTGGATTCTGTTTCTTTCTTTTCAATCATCAAAAAGATTCCAACAGCAAGTAGTACCGTACCGACAATCTTTATTACAAGATGGTTTGTCTCTCCGAAAACAATAATCGCCAGAAGCACAGTCAATACAGTGCTTGACTTATCTACAGGAACGACTTTATTAACATCTCCGACAGATAATGCTTTGAAATAGCATATCCATGAAGCACCTGTCGCAATACCGGACAAAATCAGAAAAATTAGGGATTTAGTTGATATTTCCGTTATAGTACTCGCAGATCCTACAACAAAAACCATAATCCACGAAAACAGTAATACGACAATGGTTCGAAGCGCCGTCGCAACATCCGAATCTGTTTTTTTGATTCCACACTTAGCAAGTATGGATGTTAGTCCTGCAAATACAGCGGAAAGAACCGCCATTAAAAGCCAAATCATTTCATTTGCCTATTCAAATTCATTTCTTTTATGTCAAAGAATCACTTCTGCGGTAGTGCGGAAAACCAAAATCTTCTTAGTTAATTATCTTCCAAAATAACGTTCAATTACGCCTTGCATTTTGCATTCTTAGTGATGAGACAAGCAAAAGTAATAAGCGATCCCAATCCCATGTTTGCCATCTGTATTGAATGCACAACGGGGAAATTAGGTCCGAAGAATGTTACTGCATTTACAACCATCATTATGATCATCGGGTTTGCGAATGCGTATCCTTTTGACCATACAGTTTTTCCCCTGATGATCATGACGAACATAACTACCATCATCGCCATATATATAGGCATGAATACTATCGTGATCGGAGCAACCATTAATCCGGCAAATCTCATTATTTCTTCCTGATTGCCACTCCTGCAGACATACATCATAGCTATTGCCAAGATATGAACAAGGGGGCCTAACGATCCGCATGCCAATGCGCCAATGTGAATTATTTTCGAAGGGTGACGCAATTTAGGATCAGTTCCTATGATCTTTGATATTCCTTCATAGCCCAAACCTTGAAGTGCAATTCCTATTCCGCCAAAGAAAACACCCAGTGCAAGCTGTAGATCAGAAACGCTTCCATAACCTGCAAACTGTGCCATTACCCGGTCAGGTAAGTCAGGATTTGTATACCAACCAAGTGGTAATTCACCGCCGATGACGGTTATTATCGCTCCAATCAACCCAATCAGTAGAAGTTTTTTGCTATTAGTTTCTCTATTCATTAGTCCTTCTCTACTCCAATATACTGCTTATTATCTATACTAAGAAATGCCAAATGCCCTTGTTTTATTATCCTGTAAGATAATCTATTCAGCAAAACTGTAAGTTAATTTTTTAGTAAAATCTACTAAAACCACTACGGATAAGGTCCATATAAAATCCTGCAGATAAAACTAATAATATAAACAACAAAAACATAAACTAAATATATTACAATATTTATAATAAAAACAAATGAATATGTTTTAACGAAAAAATAATATTTTTTTCTGACAAAAAATGAAATAATAAAACCAGCTATTGGTAAAACACCTGCAACAATCAATAAAACATAAGTAAGAACTGCACTATTGCAAATAATACCCAAAATGACCCAAAGAACAGAAGTAATATTTATAATTACTGGAATTGATCTTAATATTTTTGCTTTCGTTTCTTTTTCACTATAATCTACATCATAATCTTCTTCGTTATTAATCAAAGTGTTCCCCCTAATCCAATATTTTAACTCCTCTGTGTGTTAAAAAAACTTAGTTCACAAAACCAAATGCTCCAATTCCAAGTGCCAACAATATCAATCCAGCAAATTGATTATTCCATCTATTTGTTTTATTTGCGGTGCCTTCATTCTCCATAAATATACCCGTTAATAGTTAAACACAAACTATAATCAGCTCATCTATTACGAAAAACTGTAATTCTTAGTCAATTAACTTCCAAGATAACTTACCATCACATCATCCCGGCAATCGGGAATTTATCAAATCATCGTTTATTCCAATGGTATACGGATGATATATTTCTGATCCTTGAAATCTCCAATGATCTGACCGCCGTTGTTCAGCATGATTTTTACGGTTGGCTCATTACTTTTCATCGGAAACAGCTTTATTTCTTTATATCCGATTTCTTTGCATTTTTTCAATAATTCTTTGAATAAAATACTGCCGTATCCTTTTCCTCTGTATCCCTTTGCTATACCGTACCCCAAATTTCCTGCACCGACGACCGTTTCCAGATACTCGGATGACGAATGTCTGACTCTGCCGTAACCGACAGGAATATCGTCGATATATAAAAAATATGTAGTATACGGAATCCAGCCTTCCGGCAGATCCTTGCCTATGGAATTATTATCCGTTATTCGCAGCCACTCTTTATACTCGTCATAAGACAGGTTATATGCCGGATTCGTAAAACCGTTTTCAACCGCAGGAATCCCCTGCAACATATCA
>JAFYHV010000053.1 GCA_017538995.1 Lachnospiraceae bacterium
ACAAATATCTGAAATAAAAAAGCTGCTAATCATTTGATTAACAGCTTTTTCTTTTATGAGTAATTAATCTTTCTCCCAGTCGCGGGCGTGATTGACGGCTTTATGCCATTTGGTGATTTTCTTCTTTTGTTCCTCGTAGGATATCTCGGGCATAAATCTTTTATCTATCGAAATGTTCTTAAGGACATCTTCCTTGCTCTGCCAGTAACCTACCGCAAGACCTGCAAGATAAGCTGCGCCGGCAGCAGTGGTTTCAACGCAAACCGGACGGTTAACCTCGGTCTGGATGATATCGGCCTGCATCTGCATTAAAAGATTGTTTGCGGAAGCACCGCCGTCCACGTTTAATTTCGAGAGTTTCATTCCCGAATCGGTTTCCATAGCGGTTAATACATCATAGGTCTGATATGCGAGTGATTCGAGCGTTGCACGGATGATGTGGTATTTGTTGACGCCACGCGAAAGGCCTACAATTGCGCCTCTTGCGTAAGGATCCCAGTAGGGAGCGCCGAGTCCCGTGAAAGCGGGAACCACGTAACATCCACAGGTATCTTTTACTTTCTTTGCAAAGAATTCGCTGTCGCCCGCGGAATCTATGAATTTAAGTTCGTCTCTAAGCCACTGGATTGCACTTCCTGCCACGAAGACTGAACCTTCGAGAGCGTATTCAACCTTTCCGTCGATGCCCCATGCGATTGTGGTAACCAGTCCCTGGCTTGAAAATACGGGTGTTTCTCCGGTATTCATCAAAAGGAAACAGCCTGTACCGTAGGTATTTTTGGCCTGTCCGGGATTAAAGCAGGTCTGTCCGAAAAGCGCTGCCTGCTGGTCGCCTGCCGCACCTGCGATTTTTATTTCTCCTCCAAAAAGATCCGCCTTTGTCTCGCCGTAAATACAGCTTGAGGGCTTTACTTCGGGAAGCATGCATTCGGGAATTCCGAGCTCGTCTAAGATTTCTTTATCCCATTTCAAATCGACTATGTTAAAAAGCATTGTTCTGGATGCGTTGGAATAGTCCGTGATATGAACGCTTCCGCCGGTTAACTTCCAGATAAGCCATGTTTCAACTGTTCCGAAAAGAAGGCTTCCTTCCTCGGCTTTTCTTTTTGCACCCGGAACATTTTCAAGGAGCCATCTTATTTTGGTAGCACTGAAATAAGGGTCGATAACAAGGCCGGTTTTCTGACGAAATATATCAGTCAGGCCCTTATCAATCAGTTCCACGCAGTAATCTGCGGTTCTTCGATCCTGCCATACAATGGCGTGATAGATCGGCTCGCCGGTTTCTTTATCCCATACAATGGTTGTTTCTCGCTGGTTTGTGATACCGATAGCCGCAATATCTTCAGCTTTAGCACCTATTTTGGAAAGAGCTTCCGAAGCTACGGAATACTGTGTCAGCCAGATTTCCGTCGCATCATGCTCAACCCAGCCCGATTTCGGAAAATACTGGGTGAATTCCTTTTGGGCGAGAGATACTATTTCGCCCTTTTCGTTAAATAAAATACATCTGTTGGAAGTGGTTCCGGCATCAAGTGCCATTACATATTTACTCATATAACCCCCGTTATCTGCGCAAAAAACTATTCTTCAAAATCAAATTTGTAAGGAAGATTGAGTGCGTCACGTACTTCGATGATATCCTTCTGTACGGATTTGCTTACGGGAACGCCTTTTTCTTTTCTTTCAAGCCATACAAGATATTCTTTCTCGCCTGCGGTATAAATTCTCTCGCAGCCGGGAGCCTTCTTAGAAGCACGAAGTGCTCGACAGATATCGCCTGCGGTCTTTTTGAAGGTTTCGAGTCCGCAGAAGGCTTCGGGATCGATTACGAAGAAGAAATGTCCGAGATGGTACATCTGAGGCTTTCCGTTTTCGTCAACACCCGTGAGAGCTTTCATAAATTCACCGCCTGCAAGAGCAGCGGATAAAATTTCAACGACTGCAGCATAGCCGTAGCCTTTATAACCTGCAAGATCTTCACCGATTCCGCCTAAGGGTGCGAGTGCTGCGGTTCCGTCAACGAGAGCCTTTAAGATTTCTTGCGAATCTGTCATCGGCTCACCTTTTTCGGATATAACCGTTCCTGCGGGAGTTGCCTTGCCTTCTCTTGCATAATATTCTATACGGCCTCTCTGCACGATGGATGTTGCGCAGTCAAGGCAGAAAGGAAATTCTTCGTCGGTAGGAAGCGAGAATGTGAGAGGGTTTGTACCCATCATGTTTTCCACGCCGAAAGTAGGTGCAGTCGAAGGACGTGCGTTGGTTCCGGTAAGTCCGATAAGACCTGCGTTTGAAGCCATTCCTGCCCAGTATCCTGCGATACCGTAATGTGTGGAATTCTTAATTGCGCCGCCTGCCATTCCGTATTTCTTTGCCTTTTCAATCAGCATTTCCATCATTTTATGGCTGGCAACCATACCCATTCCGTCATGCGCATCCATTACGACGGTGGTGGGTGTTTCTTTTATGATTTCAATATTGGTAACGGGCAGAAGAGTGCCCTTTTTGATACGATCGATG
>JAFYHV010000054.1 GCA_017538995.1 Lachnospiraceae bacterium
CGATTCCTAATTTCATATTTTAAAACTCCTAAAAACATCTTGTTTGACATGCGTTTAGTATTTTATCACACAGATTCCTTTTCTTCAAACAATTTGTTTATCAGCCTTTTTTATCCGAAGAAAAGAACTCTTCCTTTGTTATTTCTTTTGTATTGTCATAACCCTTACCTGTGATGGCGTTATACTCGTAATCCACGTCATAATACTTCATTTCCATCGGTTCTTTCTTATTATGGCGCAACGCAACTATCAGAACGAATCCGCCAACTAAAGCAATAAAAAGAATTCCCGCCAAAATAATTGCCAAGACTTTGATAAGTACTGAAACCGGCAGGAAATAAACCACGAATGCCGAAGCAACAATAATTATACATAAAACCATAACTATAATTAATGCTGTTTTTTCTCCTGCGGTTGTTTCCCACTCACGGCTTCCAACCGCATTCTTTCCTTTATATTTTTCGTATAAAATTCTGTTTGTGGATTGTAAGCCGCTTCCGTCCCTCTCAAAGGATGTATATACGCCGACACCGGATTTCTCTTTATCGCCCATATCCGGTCTTTCTTTATCACCCATATCGAATCTTCCTTTTTAAACATATCATTTCAAAATAAAACAACCTGAATAAAATATCTCATATAGAAGATATCAATTCAAGTTGTTTTTTATATATACGTATGAATCATTATTAAAAACACAGTGGGTAAAGTTTAGGATCTGTTATGTCAAAGTAAGCCGGTTATTTGTAGTTAGGATCCGTATAATTCAAGTTAAATAATGATTCACCCTGTATCAGATATTTAATATAAAGTCTTCTGTAATATATCAATCACATTTTTTTGGATGTGCGAATTAAAGCATAAGTGAGTGAAGTTTCGGCTCGATTGCGATTGCCGCAGGAGCAAGTTCGTAATCGATATCCGCATATTGTAAATCAAGTATTGTTTTACCCTTTACAAAATAAGTAACTTTATCTCTTCCATTTTCCTTATAGACATCATAATTCTCCGGATCCGGAAGAGAATCGATTGCTTCGTTTGGAAGTTCATGCAGTTTGATTCCGTCAAGATTGAATCTGTCTTTTATGAGCGTATTGGTTTCTGTATTGTATACGAACATATAATCTTTACCTGACGGATGAAGATATACATTTATGCTGTCTTCGCTTACATACATCTCGCAGTAATCGTCTTCCTTCGTCTTATCGCATCCTATATAGGATAAATCCAGCGATTTTTCAACGCACTGGTTTTCCTTGGAATAAATAAACAGTCCGTATAAATTACTGAAAATTAATTTTTTGTTATCTGCATAAAGAAGCTTCGAATTATCTATACCGTAAGTATTATAAATATCCACCAATGCTCTCTTTGCACATATTTTTCCGTCAGGCATATCTTCCACATAATAATTCATAATATCTTGTGGAACTCCGTCTATGCTTAACGAAAGAGCGAGATGAGGTCCCGTAGACCTTCCTGTATTTCCAAGCTCACCTATAAAATCTCCGGCTCTTACTTCATCAAACTCTTCGACACATGTGCTGTCCAAATAACTGTATCTGATTTTTGCATTGCCGGATAATATATCAATGAAGTTACCGTACTTAGCATCATATCCGACCTGCATAACCGTTCCTGCAGAAACCGCATAAACCGGCTCGTATAATTCTCCCGCTATATCGGTTTCCGGATGATTAGAGAGATCAAACGCTGCAGTTATGATTTTATTTTTAGTCGGCCAGTAGGAAAATCCTCCAAAAGGGTCATTGAACAATTTTGTTTCAACTACTATTTCACCTTCAAGAAACTCTTCCGGATTAAAATTCATTGCTCCGAAATACTCATCACTTCCAACATCCTGATTAGACAGAACCGTGTACATTTTTTTATATTTCTGTTCTAATCCGACCTGTTCACTTTCTACAACCAGGATTTTATTTTTGTATGATTTCCCGTCCACATAATACTTTCCGTTATGGGTTTCATATCTTGCGAACTGAGTTGCATAAGGATCCGCCTGTTCTTCCTTAATATCACTTTGAGTAATCTCTTCCTCGGGTCTTATTACAGCAAAACTGAACGGAGCCATTCCGATACCGTCCCAGGATGCTTTTACAATAAACGCATAATTATCATCTGTAGGAACCGGAATGGTGTGGTTTGTTTTGTTATAAAGAGGAACAAAAAATGTATCGATTCCGTCTTCATTTCTGCTGTCTGTTTCCGAGTAGCATTCAATTTCCACATTGTCGGGTTCTTCGCTGAAATATAAAACCACTTCATCCTGATCATTATCAGCATAAACACATCTCATGTGATTTTCAAAATTGATTTCAAATCTATCACTGCTGGGAATAACTACTAATTCAAGGCCTCCCTGTACTTCCTCCTCGCTAAAGAATCCGCCGTAAGCTGCAGACATAACCTCATCTGATCCCTCAACCGCAACTGACAATGCAGGTGGCATTTGTTTTAATTCCTTTTTCTTGGGATTCGTTAAGAAGCATACCGCTACAACAATAATTGCAATAAGCGAAACCAGAATAATCCAGAACGCAGGTTTTCTGTAATTAAGTATTCCTTTTACTCGGCTCTTAACACCTGTCTCTCCGAACGCAACGGGACATGCACTGATCATTTTTCTCGGAGCGGCGCAGTTTAAAAGTGCCTGTGAATACAACGCAAGATATTCTTTTTCTTTATCTTTTATTACTTTTTCGTCACATGCAGCTTCTATATCTTTACATAAAAGAATGTATGCAATCCAGCAGAGCGGATTGAACCAGTATATGCATAAAAGAATGAAGCCTAAAGGTTTCCAGAGATTGTCGTGTCTTTTAATATGAGAATTCTCATGCGCATAAACATATTCCATCGTCTCTTCGTCAAGATTGGAAGGAATATAGATTGCCGGTCTGATTATGCCAAGAATAAACGGGGACTTTATTCCGTCGCAAAGTAACACACGACGTTTTGGTTCAAACCTTCCGATTAACGGAATGGCGGTGCTTACCTTTTTTTTGAGTAAGAAATAACTAGCAGAAGCATAGATAAGCATCGCAACCATTCCGGCAATCCATATTATTGAAGCGGCTGATACAATTATCTCCATAGGATTAGTCTTCATTTCAGGTTTAGGAGCAAGCGTCTGGTTAATAATCGGATTTACAGTATTATTTACAATGACAAAGCCGGTATCTATAGAAGGTGAGTAATTTGTAGTAATACTTTCCGATACAACCTCTCCGCTCGGTATCAGACTCAGAGCGCTCTCTATCGAAAACGGTATTAAAAGACGCAAAGCAACCAGACCCCATAAAAGACATGTAAGCCATTTGGGTGCTTTTTTAAACAAGAGTCTTATTAATATAACAGCAAGGATTAACCATCCGGCTGTAATACTGATATTTAAAATTTTAAGGAATACTCCGCTCATATTTTCTTCCCTATAAGTTCAAGCAATAAATCGCAACAGTTAGTTCTTTTTAAATTCATCAATCATTTTCTGAATTTCATCAGCTTCTTTAGCAGTAAGTTTCTTATTTGAAATAAAAGCCGCAACAAATGCAGGCAGTGATCCCGAATATGAATCATCCACTATCTGTTTGCTCTTGGCGGAATAAAACTCTTCTTTTGAAATAAGAGAAGTTACCGTTCCGTCTTCATTTTTAAATATGCCTTTATCGCAAAGTTTGCGAAGTACAGTATATGTCGTGGATTTTTTCCACTCCAGTTCTTTTTCGCAGATCTTAACCAGTTCTCCCGATGCAATCGGTTCATTATCCCAAACCAGATCTGCAAATCTTTCCTGTACTACTCCCAGTTCCATATCTATCATATTTTTGTCTCCTTTGGTCTACTCCTGTAAACCACCTTTAGTTTATTCCGATAGACCACGTCTGTCAACACTTTTTTAAAAAATTTTTAAAATGGAACGATACTGGAACGCAAAAGCCATCTTTTAGGAACTTGACAGCCCTAAAATGTATGTTAACGGTCGACATTGCGGTCTATCGAAAATACAACTTGGAGGCTACTAGAATATGTACTTTGACGCAATCGCAAAAATCATTTCCGAACGTACCGGATGTGATGTATCAACTATCAAACCTGAAAGCAAAATTTTTGAACTCGGAATTGACTCTCTCGATACCGTAGAACTTCTTATGAATCTTGAAGACGAAATCGGAATCGAAATTGATCTTGATGAGAAAGTCGACACAATTGACGATCTCGATAAATTTATTCAGAAAAAAACTCAGGCTGCAGGAGTATAGACATGATTAAATCTGCAGTATGCGAACTCCTCGGCATTGAATATCCTGTTTTCCAGGGAGGAATGGCATGGATTTCCGACGGAAAACTTGCAGCTGCCGTTTCAAGCGGCGGAGGCCTTGGTATCATAGCCGCAGGAAATGCACAGGGTGAATATGTAAGAGAACAGATTCGTATCGCAAAAAGCCTTACAGATAAACCCATCGGTGTAAACATTATGCTTTTAAGTCCTTTCGCCGACGAAGTGGCAAAGGTCGTTATTGAAGAAAAAGCCGACGTGGTTACAACCGGCGCAGGCAATCCTTCCAAATACATAAAAGAATGGCTTGCCGCAGGTATTAAAGTAATTCCCGTTGTTGCATCCGTTGCAATGGCAAAGCTTATGACAAGACTCGGCGCTTCGGCATTAATTGCGGAAGGCGGTGAAAGCGGCGGACATATCGGTGAACTTACCACTATGGTACTTGTTCCCCAGATTGTGGATGCCACTCCCCTGCCCGTTATCGCAGCAGGCGGTATCGGAAACGGACGCGGCGTTGCTGCTGCTTTTATGCTCGGTGCATCGGCTGTTCAGATGGGCACCAGATTTTTAAGTGCTTACGAATGCTCCATCCATCCTAATTACAAAGAGAAAATTTTACACGCAAACGATCTGTGCACAATGGTGACCGGCAAAAGACTCGGCCATCCTGTGAGAAGTTTAAGAACTCCTTTCGCAAGAGATTATTTCAAAGCGGAGTATTCGGATATTTCCGACGAGGATCTAGAAAAGCTCGGCATGGGTGCACTTAAAATGGCCGTAATTGACGGAGACAACGAAAAAGGCTGTTTCCTTGCCGGTCAGATTGCATCAGTCGTGAATAAAGAACAGAGCGCGGCTGAAATCATAAAAGAAGTGATAACCGAAGCCGAACCCATACTTAAAAATGCCGGAGAACTGGTGGTATAAAAATGAACGAAAAAACATTAAAAGGTAAAACCGCTGTAGTAACCGGCGGTTCAAGAGGCATCGGAAAAGCGGTATCTTATAAGCTCGCTTCCTTAGGTGCAAATATAGCGGTTATCTACGCAGGAAACGAAGAAGCCGCAAACCATGTATGCGAAAAGATTAAAAACGAATACAAAGTCGAAGCAAAAGCATATCGTCTGGATGTATCCGATTTTAATGCATGCAAAGAAACCGTTACCGCAATTAAAAACGATTTCGGAACGGTTCATATCCTTATAAACAACGCAGGTATAACAAGAGACGGTCTTCTCGCAATGATGAAAGAGAACGATTACGACGCCGTTCTTGATACCAATCTTAAAGGCGCGTTCAATATGATCAGACACCTGTCGGGAACGTTTATTAAGAACCGCGAAGGATGCATTATAAACATCTCTTCTGTCGCAGGTATACTCGGCAATCCCGGCCAGTGTAATTACAGTGCATCAAAAGCAGGCCTTATCGGACTTACAAAATCAGTCGCAAGGGAACTTGCGCCCAAAGGCATCAGATGTAATGCAATCGCTCCCGGATTTATAGCGACTGCAATGACAGAAAATCTGATAGACAATCCCCTTCTTCAGAGTATCCCTTTAGGCAGAATGGGCAATACTGATGATGTCGCAGAAGCTGTCGAATACTTGGTATTCGCATCCTATGTAACAGGCGAAGTCCTTAAAGTGGACGGCGGAATCGCCATGTAAATTAATCAGAAAAGAGAATTGCAATGAATAAAGAATATAAAAGAGTTGTAGTAACGGGAATGGGTGCAATCACTCCCGTTGGTAATAATGTGAAAGAAACCTGGGAATCGCTTAAAAACGGCAAAAACGGTATCGCAAAAGTTACGTTTTTTAACACCGATAATTTAAAGGCAAGTCTTGCTGCCGAGGTTAAGAATTTCGATCCCGCAGAATATTTAGACGTAAACGAAGTTCTTCGTACGGACAGATATACCCAGCTTGCCATGGGTGCGGCTACCCAGGCGCTTGATGACAGTAAAATAAAAGGATACGTTGATCCCGACAGATTCAGTGTAATTTTAGGAACCGGTATCGGCGGCATTTCCACATTCGAAGCAGAACATACAAAATTTCTGGAAAAAGGTCCGAGACGTGTATCTCCTCTCTTCGTTCCTATGATGATTTCAAATATGGCCGCAGGAATGATTGCCATTAAATATGACTGCAGAGGTTCTGTAATGCCTGCCGTTACGGCCTGCGCATCAGGCTCAAATGCCATAGGCGAAGCAATGAGACTCATCCGTCACGGATATTCCGATGCCGTTGTTACAGGCGGTACCGAGGCTGCTATCTGCGCTTCCGCTATTGCGGGATTTTCAAACATGCAGGCACTCTCGACTTCAAGTGATCCGAACGCCGCTTCACTCCCCTTTGATAAAAGAAGAGGCGGTTTCGTAATGGGTGAAGGTTCCGTGGTACTCGTACTCGAAGAATATGAACACGCTCATAAAAGAGGTGCAAATATTTACGGAGAAATCTGCGGATACGGATCAACCTGCGATGCATATCACATCACCGCTCCGCACCCCGAAGCAAGAGGCGGCGCAAAAGCTATGCAGAATGCTTTAAGTGAAGCAGGATATACGGAAGAGGATAAAGTATATATAAATGCTCACGGAACCGGAACGCCCATGAATGATACCCTTGAGACACAGGCTATAAAGCTTGCTCTGGGTGAGGAAAAAGCAAAAGCATCATTCGTAAGTTCCACCAAATCAATGACCGGACATATGCTCGGTGCGGCAGGTGCTATTGAAGCACTGGCCTGCATTATGGCTTTAAAAGAAAATATATTACCACCAACGATCAACCTGAATGAACCCGATGAAAAGTGCGATTTAAACTATATTCCTAACAAATCCCTTAATTCCGACATAACCCTTGCACTTTCTAATTCACTTGGATTCGGGGGCCACAATGCGTGCCTCGCTTTCAGAAAGGCCTGAATATGAACAAACTTGAAATAATGCAAATTCTGCCACACCGAGACAATATGCTCCTTATTGAAGATTCGGAAGAAATAAACGGAACCGCTGTCGGACACTACCATGTGCGCGGGGACGAGTTTTTCTTAAAAGGTCATTTCCCGGGTAACCCTATTGTTCCCGGAGTCATTCTTTGTGAGATGATGGCACAGAATGCCTGCGTACTTATGCAGGATAAAATAACCGAGAACTGTATTCCGGTTTACACGGGGCTTAACAACGTAAAGTTCCGCTCTCCCGTAAAACCCGGAGACACGGTTGAACTTAAATGCGAAATCACACGTTCAAAACATCCGTTTTATTTCGGGAAAGGAAGTGCCTCGGTAGATAATAAACTTTGCATGTCAGCCGAATTTTCATTCGCCGTAACAGGAGCTTAACTAACATGAGTCTGACCCAACTATACTGTCACGAGATTACTGACGCTAACGGTGCATTAACCGATTTTATTTTAGATTATCCTTATGATTTTAATTTTGGCTATGATGTTGTAGACCTTCAGGCAAAAACGGAGCCCGGGAAACGTGCTCTCGTTTGGTGCAATGTTGAAGGTGAGGAACACATATTTACCTTTTCGGATATAAAAAAATATTCAAACAAAATGGCAAATGTATTTTTGTCTAACGGTATCGGACGCGGTTCACGCGTAATGCTTGTTTTAAAAAGACATTACGAGTACTGGTTTGCAATTATTGCACTTCATAAAATCGGTGCACTTGCAATACCCGCATCACATATGCTGACGGTGAGCGATTTTACATACCGCATTAAGGCCGCCAAAGTCGATGCCGTTATTGTTACTCCGCAGAATGAAGTTCCCGAAAAGATAAAAGAAGCCTTATCAGAATATGATAAAGAATTAAAGCTCTGGTGTGTCAAAGAAGACATAGAGGGCTTTGACAATTTATCAAAGCAGACGGATGTTGCAAGCGATGAACTTAAAAGAATCCCTACTCTTGCAAGCGATCCTATGCTTATGTATTTCACTTCCGGAACTACCGGCTATCCAAAGGGTGTCATACACAATTACACCTACCCTTTGGCTCATATAATAACTGCCAGATACTGGCAGCAAACCGAGAATAACGGTTTACATTTTACAGTCGCAGAAACAGGATGGGCGAAAGCCTCCTGGGGCAAATTGTATGGACAATGGCTCACAGGCTGCGCCGTAATGGTTTATGATTTCGACAATTTTGAACCCAGACAGCTTAGTAATGTCATAAACAAGTACGGTGTGACATCCTTTTGTGCTCCACCCACTGTTTACCGTTATCTCGTTCGTAAAGGGATTCCAAAGATGCCTTCATTAAAGCATGCAACTACGGCCGGAGAAATGCTTTCTCCCGATGTATTCCGTAAGTTCTTCGAGCAGACGGGTCTTACCCTCTCCGAAGGTTACGGCCAGACCGAAACTACTTTACTAATCGCTAACTTTAAGGGAGTCAAAGCAACCGAAGGCTCTATTGGAATCCCCTCTCCTTTGTATAATATTGAACTTCGTACAAAAGACGGCAGAAAACCTTTGCCCGGCGAAATCGGAGAAGTTGTAATCGTTCCTAAAAAGAACGCTCCGAGAATCGGTATATTTTCTGCTTATCTTGATAACGAAAAACAATACGAACATGTCTGGAGAGACGGCGTTTATCATACAGGCGATGCTGCCTATTTAAACGAAGAAGGAAACTTCTGTTTTCACGGCCGTTTTGACGACATCATAAAAACAGGCGGTTTCCGCGTCGGACCTTATGAAGTTGAAAATGTACTAATAGAACATCCTGCAGTTGCCGAGTGCAGCGTCATAGGAGTTCCCGATACTTTAAGAGGCCAGGCCATAAAAGCAGTTGTGGTTCTTGACCGCGGATACACTCCCTCCGGAAAACTAGAAAAAGATATTAAAGAATTCTGCAATAAAAAACTTGCCGAATATAAATGGATCCGTCTCGTGGAATTCGTAAAAGAAATGCCGAAAACCATCAGCGGAAAAATCGTAAAGCCGGCTCTCAGAGGATAAAAAATTTCCTTAGGAAATTGACTGCGTAAGTTGAAAAGAATATTTATCTCTGATAAAATTTTCATGTACGTTTACTTGCAGGTCTATGCTAAAAGGAAAACAAATGAACAATTTACCGAAAAGAGCCGACGACATACTTAATTTTCAAATTAACGGCTTTCATCAATATATCTTCGACGGTACCGCGCATTTAACTTTTGTTAGCAAAAACTTCGAAAGTTTAACCGGTTTCAAAGAAGACGAACTTCTTGATGAAAGCAGGGATTTGTACTCTCTTCTTGTTCATCCCGAAGATCTTAAAACTTATTCCACACTTATTAAAAATGCATGCGCTTCCGAAACCACCGAAAGCGTTAAATATCATTTAATAAAAAAAGACGGCAGCATCATTTTTGTTTCCGATACTTTAACTAGCGTAAAAGCGGAAAACAATACAATGATTCTTTCGTCTTATCTTACCGATATTTCCGAATTTGAAATCGACAATAAAAACTTACGTTTCCTGGACGAAACCTCTCCGTGCGGTTTCCTTAAATACACCTGTGAAAAAAATCCCAGAGTTACTTTTGTAAATAAACAGCTGATAGATTTCTTACGCATTCCCGATGTCGACTCTCCGGAGTTTGATCTTCCCGAAATGTATAAAGAGAATATCTTTTTATTTATTCCGCCTGAAGAAAGAAGACGTTTTTCTTTATTCTTAAACCGTGTAAATACGGCAGGAAAACCCATTGCGGGTGAAATGTCTCTTTTACGATTGGACGGTACCAGAATCCGCGTATTCGGATGGGTAACCAAACATATAAACGAGGACGGCAGCGAGGAATTCCAGAGCGCATTAATGGATATAAGCGATCGTTTCGAAGAAAATGAGATCGCCGAAGCAAACAGATACATAAAAGCATTGAGCGAAGTATATGATAAAATCTTCGAATTCAATTCTTTAAACAACACGGTCAAATGTCTTTACTGCAATAACTCGTCAATGTTCAAGCATTTTGAAAAGATTTCAATGCCTCTTGATGAAGCACTTACGAAATTTATCACTGATTCCGTTGATAAAGAAGATTCCGAAATGGTGCGTGTTTTCTTCGAGGATTTCAGCACCAAAAAATTCTTTGAACCCGATGCAAAACCGCCTACAATCGCATATAAAGCCATCTCTTCGGACAATGTTTTAAGACAGTATAACGGTGTCTTTATTAAAGTGACCGATTCCATAGGATACTTCTGCTGCAGAAGAATTCATGAGTCTTTGGAAGTGTCTGATTTAAAGAATGAGAATCTTCAGTTAAAAGAAAAGATGAATGATTTAATTATGAAATTCTCCGACGGTATTGCCGCATTCGAGGTTACTCCCGAAGAAGAAATGAAACCTCTTTACGCAAGTGAAAACGTTTGCGAATTCTTCGGTTACACAAATGAAGAATGGATTCCTTTAACCAGGAAATTCACTCCATGGAAAACCTTCGTTGCAAAGAGTGAAGCCACCAACGAGGACTTTTTGAATTTCCTTAAAAACGGTGAAGCTGAATTCACATACTTTGATTACAAAGCAGAATGTGAAAAGAAAATCCGTGCCGTATGCACACAGAAAGACATGTATACAAACTCGCCCAGATATGTAGTACTCTACTCTGTGGATAATGATAAAGACAATAAAAAAGAAATACCCGAAAACCGTAACGTCACAATTCGTACTTTCGGATATTTCGATGTTTTTGTGGGCGATAAACCCATTGCTTTCAGAAATAAAAAGTCCAAGGAATTACTCGCTCTTCTTATCGACAGAAGAGGCGGTTTTGTAACCTCTGAAGAAGCCATCGGTTTTCTCTGGGAGGATGAACCTGCCAGCACTCTCACACTTTCAAGATACAGAAAAGTTGCACTTCGCCTTAAGAACACTCTCGAGGAATACGGGGTATCTGATATTGTAGAAAGCATTGACGGTAAAAGACGCATTGTAACCGAAAAAGTTAAATGCGATCTCTTTGATTATCTTTCCGGCAAAGAAGAATATGCTAAAGACTTTAAGGGAAGTTATTTAAACAATTACAGCTGGGCAGAAACCACACTTGGAGAACTGATTAATTCATAACCTTTTCTTTTATGATTTCCCAGTTAAGACACCTTGTATAATTATCTCCGGGAAACTCTGCTTCCCTGTTCCACGGTCTGTCAAAAACAAGCACCTTAAGCTCGGGCAGATGGTCAAAAAACTTAAACGCCGAGGGTGAATCTTCCACAGCAAAATCAAATTTCATTTTGTAATAATCTTCAAGTTCAAGACTGTATCCGCAGTCTTTCATGAAATTATCCCTGCCGTATTTATTAAGACAGTATAAAGGTACGTTTTTAAGTCCGTGTGAATCAAGCCACGTTCTTGATGGTTCATAGGACGCGAAAGGACGGCCTGTGATAATCGATACGTTATAGCCGTTTTCAATCCATTCGTTTAATACTTTTACGGCGCCCGGTGTTTCTTCAAATGCAAGAAGTACTTCGGGTTCGTGGCCCTTTTTAAGCAGTGCGTCATACTGCTCATCATCCAGATCAAATGCCATCTGAAGATTGAAATATCTTACTTTTTCGTAAGGTACGTCTTTACCGAACATATCCATTGCCAGTTTGGAAAATGCTCTCGCAGTCTCGCAGAGACAGTCATCAAAATCAACATATATATTCATCATTTTTCCTCTTAAAAGAATATTTCTTCGCCCGAATGAACATATTCAAGCCGGTCTCCTAAAACAGGCTTCATTATTTCGTATGCAGGCACACTTGTGCAGTGACAAGTCACAAATCTTGAAGGATATTTCTTTAATTCTTCTGCAATGTCTTTTATCTCTTCAATCTCGCTGTCGTTATACTCTGTCTTTTTCATTAAATGAAAACCGCTTACAACAAGGTCGGGAGCCTGTCCAAACTTTTCAATATAAGCATCGAGAATACTTAATATTCCGTTATGCGCGCAGCCTGATAAAAGAACTGATTTGCCCTCTTCTCTTATTACGAGAAAATGCTCGTGACCGAAATCATCACGCTCAAATTCACCGTTATTTTTTATTAAGAGATTCTTATTGGTCGAAGGCAGTTTGTGGCTTCTTTCTTTTATGGTGAAGACCTCAATATCGTCGTCTATCTTTGCATCGCCGTTAAGAATTATCGCCTGCGGCAAAGATACAATTGCCTTGTCGATACCGATATATCTGTATCTCTCCTTTGCTTCCAAACCGTCATCCGCATAATAATCTTCCTTTGCGGATTCCTGGAAATAGATTTTTGCCCTGTCATTAATCATCGTAAAAGGAATAATTCCGCCCGAATGATCGTAATGGCCGTGGCTTAAAACTACCGTGTCAATTTCTTTTAAATCTATTCCGAGCGCATTTGCATTATCCAATGTCTGTGATGAGGGACCGATGTCCAAAAGAAGTTTATGCTTTTTTGTTTCCACATAAAAAGAAAGTCCGTGTGCCGATACGCATTCTTCTCTTCCTTTTGTGTCTTCTATAAGATTAATTATTTTCATTTTGGATTTACCTTTTCAAATTAGTCACGCATATTATTTTACCATAAAACATAAAAAAAGACCGCCTCTTTTAAAAGCGGTCTTTAAAGATATATTGTCAATTACGCCTGTGTTCTTTCAATCCATTCGCCTACAATACGGGTTAATTTCATTCTCTGTCCGACAAAGCTGTGGCTGCTTTTAATAGACACAAATTCTATCGATGAACCTGCCTCTTTTAATTTGTCTGCCAGAGGTTTTATCATAAGCTCAGGAGGGGCTATCGTATCCATAGAAGCTTCAACCAACAGAACATTATGTTTTATGAGTTCATCATATCTGTTTAATATACTTAATTCCGGCTGATTGTTAAGAGCATTCTCAAATACATCGCTTGCAGATGTCATCTTAAGACACTGTCCTTCGGTTTCAATCATCAGGAATAAATCCTTCTCCATTTTGTATCTGAATGCTGCGCCTATATCATAAGGTGCAAGTGCCGCTACACCTTTTATAAAAGGCAAATCCTTTGCCGCATTAAGTACGGTCTGTCCGCCCATACTGTGACCGACTAAAAATATATTTTCCGTATCAATACCGTACTGCTCCGCTATTGCAGGATTGTGTGCCCACTTCGCCACTGCAGTCAGATCGTCTTTAAGATTCGTAAAAAGATAATATCCTTCGCTGCCCCAGGCGCCTCTGTGGTTCATGTGAATAACTACACAACCCATTCTCATAAGCGCAAGTTCAAGGTCGTTGTTGGTGGTATATCCGGGGAATCCGTGCGACATTATTATGGTCGGATAAGGTCCTTTTATTCTTTTATCAGGTGTCAGCAGATAGCCGTAGATATGACAGCCTCCGCTTATAATATTTAATTCAAATATCTCGGGAAATGATTCTGTCTCGTCAGTATCAAATTCCGTAAATGCATTTTCCGCTTTCATGTTTACTGTCCGGTTCTTTTATGATAATCATCAAGCGCATTCTTAATTGCCTCTTCCGCGAGCACCGAACAGTGCATCTTGTAATCGGGAAGTCCGTCTAAAGCCTCTGCAACAGCCTCGTTGGTTAATTTCATTGCGTCTGCAACGGGTTTGCCTTTAATGAGTTCTGTAGCCATGGAACTTGATGCAATTGCACTGCCACAGCCGAAGGTTTCGAATTTTACGTCTTTTATGATGTCGTCTTCGATCTTTAAGTACATCTTCATGATGTCTCCACACTTTGCGTTGCCGACTTCACCGATTCCGTTTGCATCCTCTATAACTCCGACATTTCTCGGATTTCTGAAATGATCCATTACCTTTTCACTGTATAAAGCCATTTTGTTTTCCTCCGTTTAAACCAATCTATAAAATGAATTCTCTTTTACCCGAAATCAAATCTCTCCATACTGGAGAAAAACCTCTTAAATATTCTACCACTTCTTTAACTGAAGTGATAATGGTTTCTACTTCTTCGTCCGTGGTGCTCTCATCAATGGTGAGTCTCAATGAACCGTGAGCAACATCATGCACTCTGCCGATTGCCAGAAGCACGTGGCTTGGATCAAGCGAGCC
>JAFYHV010000055.1 GCA_017538995.1 Lachnospiraceae bacterium
ATAAATTTTTATAACGTTTAGTAAGGGCAACCGTCTATCGGTAATGCTCTTTATACTTAAATTATAATAATGCCCAAAACACTTGTCAAATTGGAATAGTCAACAAAAATGGGGGCCGGTTTTTGGAGGGGCGAAGCCCTGAAAATTAATTCTTTTTATAAACTCTGGTGTACAAGAAGATCATCACAAGCAGACTTACCAGAGTGAAGATTCCGATGTAGATGCAACTTACATTTACAGAAAGGGTCTTTTCGAAAACAGATGCGTTGAAGGTCATCGACTGGCGGATGGCTTCAACGAATACGCCGTTGTCGACACCGCCGATTGAGCGGTCCATTTCATCAAGGCAGCCGGTTAATAGCATGTTTCTAAGAAGCGCGCAGATGTGGCTTGCGGGGAAGAGGTTGCAAACGGTCTGAATCTTTGTGGAAAACCGTGAAAGAGGAATGTATGCCCCGATTACAAAACCTGCTGCAGCAGAGAGGATTCCGAAGAATGCGCCTGCTGCCGAAGAGGATTTAAAGAACAGCACAACCGTCATAAAAAGTGCGCTTGATGACATACATCCTAAAAGAATCACTCCGTATGTTCCAAGGATACTGAGTGCACTTAAATGCATGTTTCCGAGAAAACTTAATATTACAAGACCGATGGTTAAAAGAAGCGATGTCATTAAGAAAGATGAAATAACTGCTGCCGAAAGATATGAGAGAATTATCTGCCATCTTTTTACGGGTGTTGCGAGGATGTCGTAATCAACCTTTCGCTCGCGGTCTTTTACGATTGTTGTTAAACAGTTGTAAGGAATAGTGATTGTTGCGGAGCCTAAGATTCCGACAAGAAGCAGACCGTTTACAAACATATTGGTATCGTCTGCGTTGATAAAAGCCTCAAGCCCCTGCATTGCTCCTTCGATTGCCTCTACGAAAGTTCCCTTTAAGAAGAGAAGGTAAAGTACGAATACGATAATTGATGTGAGCATCGAAAAAATCACTGTATGAACATCCTTAAAATATATTTGTATGTTTCTTTTTGTTAATCCTATAAAACCTTTCATATTCATGTCTCCTTTTCTAGTTTGCTATCATTCTTCCCGTGAGGTTTAAGAATACATCGTCCATGCTGCCTTTTATGATTTCGAAATCCCTGAATTTGTTTTTCTCTTTTGAAATCACATCCAGAATGTCTCCGTCAAAAAGAATATTGTAATGGTCCGCATCGTAGACGATGTTGGGATTTATTGCACCAGCCGTTTTGTCGTTTTCTTCGCTCTTTTCCGTATACCATAAGAACTTCGAGGAAGCGAAACTGCTCTTAAGTTCTGCGGGTGTGCCACGGGCTATGACCTTTCCTTTATCGAGAATTACAACGTGGTTTGCATCCCTTGTTTCTTCCATGTAGTGAGTGGTTAAGAAGATTGTCATGCCCTTTTCTCTTCTTAAATAATCGATATAGTCCCAGACGATTTTCCTTGATTTCGGATCAAGTCCCGTGGTCGGCTCGTCCAGGAAAAGTATCTTCGGATTGTTCAAAAGCGCTCTTACAATATCGACTCTTCTTCGCTGGCCGCCCGAGAGTTTTTCGTACTTTCTTTTCATGATTTCCTCAAGCTCGAATTTCTCATAAAAGGATTTAAGCCTTTCCTCAATTTCCTTTTTGGTTAATCCGTAGTAGCTGCCTCTTGTGAAGAGATTTTCTTTTACGGTGAGTTTGTCGTCGAGCACCGAGTTCTGGAAAACGATTCCGATTTCTTTTCGTATAAGATCGTCCTCTCTGCCGAGTTCGTGACCGCAGATTTTTACGTCCCCAGCAGTCTTTTCAAGTATTGTGCAGAGTATGTTGATTGTGGTGGATTTGCCTGCTCCGTTTTCACCAAGGAATGCGAAGAGCTCGCCTTCTTTTACTTCAAAATTTATTCCGTCGACGGCCAAGTGTTCGTTATATTTTTTTACGAGATTTTTTACTTCGATTACGTTCATTTTGCATCCTTTCTTTTGTGCGTTTTCTTTGTATGAACCCATTGTATCGAAGAAGAGCAATAAAAAAAGAGCAACTCAACCAAGATGCAAAAAAGGTCTACCAAGTTGCTCATTTTTGATAAATTTAAGTGTTTCGGGCGCTTATTCTTCGTCGCGAATCGAATCAAGCGCTGTGTTAATTTCTTTGTCTTCTTTTATGTAAAACCACTTCGCCATTACCCAGACGAATACATACACGAAGACGAAAATCAGAATCACAAACGCATAGTCTATAAAGCCCGTGTACCATTTAAACAGCCATCCGAGCAGTGAAACCGCAGCGAAAACCAGAGTAAAGTGAATGAGTATTTTTATGAAGAACGGCTTTATTTTCTCGTTGTAAAGAATAAGTGAAGGCAGTGAACAAAGCACGCCCGCAAATATTACGCTTAAAAGAAAATACCAGTCGGTAGCATAAGTATTTCCAAAGAAATGCAAAACCGTCTGCGTGATGCCGACCGCAAGGAAAATGCCGAGAGATATAAAGCTTGTCTGTAAAAACAGCATTTTTAATTTGCTCATAAGTCAAGCCTCCTTTTAATCTCTTTTACATAGCTTCTTGAAATGACGATTTTCTCGCCGTTTAACATTGTTGCTTCCATTCGACCGCTCAAATCGGACTTTACGCCTTTAATCTTTTTAAGATTAACAATCATGGATTTTGACACTCGTAAAAAATACGCGCCGAGAGTTTCTTCGAGCTCATACAGTCGTAACTTTGTCTCGAAGCAGTCGTCCTTTGAATATACAAAAGTTCTTTTGTCCACGGACTCTATATAATAAAAAGCCGTAGTTTCCAAAAGATGCGTTTCTCCTTCTTTTATGAGCGGTAACTTTCGCTTCCCGCCTTCGAGAAGTTCGATTGCCGCTTTGATATCGTCGGTATTTGATTGTGCTTTTATGATGGCTTCCTCTTTTTCGGGGGAATCAACCTTCTCAAATCTAACCTGCATTATTTGCTCCGCGTAAGTCTATTCTTCTTCGTCGTTAATATCGGATAATGTAAGCGTAAAGATAAACTCGGTTCCTTCACCTTCGGTACTGATTACATTGATGTTTTCGCCGTGCGCGCGGATGATTTCTCGCGTTATGGAAAGGCCGAGGCCGGTACCTTTTTTATCTTTACCACGGGAAAGGTCCGTCTTGTAAAATCTGTCCCAGATCTGATTTAAGCTTTCTTTGGGAATGCCGATGCCCTGGTCTTTTACGCTGACGAATACTTTCTTATGTTTCTCTTTTGTTTCCACAAATATTTCGGAATTCTTATTGCTGAATTTGATTGCGTTGTCCAAAAGATTGTAAAGAACCTGCTGGATTTTTGACATATCGCCCTTAACGAAGAGCTGGTCTCCGGTAAGAGTTAAATTAACCGTGATTTTCTTTTTCTGGCAGGAACCTTCGAAGGTTGCGAGTGTCTTTCTGATAACCGTGTTAATGTCAAAGTCGGTCAGCTCGAGAATCATTCCCTCGGTATTTAAGTTGTTTAAAGTAAGCAGCGAATTGGTAAGCTTTATAAGTCTGTCGGATTCGTTGGTTACGATTTCAAGATATTTGTTGTGAAGCTCGGGCGGAATGGTTCCGTCAAGCATTGCCTCGGAATAGCCCTTAATGCTTGTTAAAGGCGATCTGAAGTCATGTGAAACATTGGCTACGAGCTGCTTCTGATTGTCCTCACCTTTGGAAAGTTCGCTTGCCATATAGTTAAGCGATGCCGCCAGATATCCCAGCTCGTCCTCCGAGTCAATCTGGAACTGGTAACGTAAGTTTCCCGCAGCATATTCCTCGGTTGCTTTGGTGATTTTACGAAGAGGTCTGTAAACGTTACTCGTAAAGAAAATAAGTATTATCAGAGAGAGTACAAACAGAATGATGAAAAGATAATACGAAAATGTAAGCAGCTTTTCGGAAAGACGTTTAAGTTCGGATACGCTTTTATGAATGATAACGTAACCGAGCACCTGATAACCGTCGGTAATCGGAGCAAAAACACTTAAAACATCCTCTTCGAACATTCCGTAAAAATTGCCGACCTTATAGTAACCGCCGATATTGTCCGCGGGGTTGAAATTGTTTACGTGTACCGGATTTTCCACATCAACGGGACTGTCGGAAGAAAGAACGATAAGACCCGAGGGGTTCATTATCCAGAGGGTCGAATCAAAATAAAGCGCCAGAATATCGAACTGTTTTTTAACGGATTCAAGACTCGTTTCGGAACCGTACAGATCTTTGGCGTATGTATCTGCAATAATAATTGCTTCCTTGTAAAGTTTGTCGGCTTCGGTTTTCGTAACCAGATCGTTAATTGCTCTGGATGAGAAAGTGGCCACAACCAGAAATCCGAAGAGCGCAAACAATAGGTAAGCAAATATGAACTTTGTATAAATGGTTTTTCTCATTTGTGCTCCGTTTTATTCGGACAAAGTAACTTTAATATCCATGTCTATATAGGTTTCGCCGTTTAAACGCATAACTGTAACGACCACCTCGTCTCCGGGCTTGCACTCGTTTATTTCGAGTTCATAGTCCAGGACACTTGTAATAACCGCATCATTCATGGCAGTAATGACGTCGCCTTTGTGAATGCCGCCCTGCATTGCGGGAGAATCCATCTGGATGTCGGTAATATATGCTCCGATCGGAACATTGTAAAAACGCATTGCCGTGGAAGAAACATTGGTCACGGAAACACCCATCTGAGGACGCGAAACATCGTTGCACATGTCTTCGATAAGTTTTATGAGCTCTGTGATACCGACGGCAGAAACAAGGTTTTTGTTTTCATCCCTGTTATAGGACTGATCTATGATTCCGACTACTCTGCCGCTTCTGTTTATAAGAATACCCGAGCCCTCCGCAGAGCCGTAGATATCTGTTGTCAGAAGCGAATAATTATGGTCGATTCCGTTGATTTCATTTCCTGTTGAAGTGAGCATTCCGTATCCGATGGATGAGCCGTATCCCAAAGGATCTCCGATGGCAATTACGATATCACCGGGCTTGCATGAAAGCTGCGAATTGGCGAAGGTCGGGTAAGCCATGGCGCTCTTGGTCGTGTCGTTAAGTTCCGAAAGAGGAACCGACAGGATGGCATAGTTCGTAAAAGAATCGATTGCTTTTACGGTTGCCAGACACTCCTGCGTATTCGGGAAAGTAACCACGATTTCCGTGGAGTCGGAAAGAATTCCGGCATCGGATAAAATGAAGAGATCCGTTCCGTTATCCTCGATGATAAGACCTGTGGTTCCGGTCTTGTTTTCGTATGAGGAATTAAGCCATGTGGTTTTATCCTGGATGGCGGTTACGGTCACCATGGATTTTTTGGATTCAGCCGCAACAGCCTTCATTTTATTAAAGATTCCCTGATAGTCATCGATATCGGGTTCGTATGCAGCAATAGCATCTGCGATTGCTTCGGTATTGTCAGGAATTTCAATCACCGGTTCGGGCTCGGGTTCATCCTCTATCAGCATGTCCTCGGGAAGAATTTCCTCGGTCGGCTCCAAAAGTTTAAGCTCGATCTTTTCGGGTTCGGGCGCTTTGTCCAGGTTGCCCAGAGTTCCTTTTTCGAAAAAGAAAAAGACAAAGCAGGCAACCAAAGCAAACGTTACCGCAAGGGCAATCGTCAAAAGAGACTGCTTAAAAACCTTACGCTTGTTGATGGGGCGCTCGGTTATTTTTTCACGCAGGAATGTATAATCGTTATTCTCGTGAGAATTGTTCTGTTCGCTCATTTTTATGATAATCCTCTTAAAGTTAATTAAAACAATACAATGTAATAATAACACCCGCAGATTAATGCTTCAAGGGTAATGCAAAACTGTATTTTACCGACAAAGTATAGATAAAAACACCACAAACTATAGATGTCATTTTTAACAAAAGAAATGCCAAAAGATTTAATTTACCTATAGTTAATTTTATGTATAATAATAAGTGTGGGTTTTTGCTTAAATCTTTAAGTAACTAACCGCAATATTTTTTTCTTAGGAGACTTTTATGTACAGACATATCGTAAATCCCCAGATTAAAAAAGGTCACATTAATCCCGAAATTCAGGGACATTTCAGTGAGCATCTCGGAAGATGTATTTACGAGGGTATTTTTGTCGGGGATAATTCGAATATTCCGAATGTTAACGGTATGCGTACCGACGTTGTCGAAGCTCTTAAGGAAATGAAAATCCCCGTGTTAAGATGGCCCGGCGGATGCTTTGCCGATGAGTACCACTGGATGGACGGTATCGGTGAGAAAAAAGACAGAAAGAAAATGATTAACACCAACTGGGGCGGAGTAGTCGAAGACAATTCTTTCGGCACCCATGAATTCATGGAACTCTGTCGTCAGCTTAACTGTAAAACATATGTAAACGGTAACGTCGGAAGCGGTACTGTTAAAGAAATGAGCGAGTGGGTTGAATACATGACCTTTGAAGGCGTTTCACCCATGGCTGACTTAAGAAGAAAAAACGGCCACGACGAAGCGTGGAATCTTGATTATTTCGCAATAGGAAATGAGACCTGGGGCTGCGGCGGAAACATGAGTCCCGAGTATTATTCCGATCTTTACAGACACTATCAGACATTTGTCAAAAATTACAATCCTGATAAAAAAATCAAAAGACTTGCGGTTGGACCTAGCGACAAGGATTACGCATGGACCGAAACTCTTTTAAAGAAATGTTTCGAAAGAGCAGGCTCCTGGAACAATGCGCACGGATTTATGGACGGCCTTACCCTCCATTATTATACTCTGCCTTACGACTGGGCTAAGAAGGGCGCGGCTACGGGCTTCAATGAAAAAGAGTGGTACATGACCTTAAGAAAGACTCTTTTCATGGAAGAATACATCGCAGGCCATTCGGCAATTATGGACCGCTACGATCCCGAAAAGCAGATCGGACTCATGGTCGATGAATGGGGCACATGGTACGATGTCGAAGAAGGCACCAATCCCGGTTTCCTCTATCAGCAGAACACCATCCGCGATGCACTTGTTGCAGGAATCAACTTAAACATCTTCAACAAGCATTCAGACAGAGTAAAGATGGCCAACATCGCCCAGCTTGTAAACGTACTGCAGGCAGTCATTCTCACCGAAGGCGAGAAGATGATTAAGACACCTACATATTACGTATTTAAGATGTACAGTGCTCATCAGGACAACGATCTTTTAGAGAGCTTTATCGATACCAAGAAGGTCGGCCTCGAAGACGAATACATGGTTCCGAATCTTACCGAATCCGTATCGGTAGACAGAAGCGGAAAGATAATCATGACCGTGACAAACCTTTCACTCGATGAGGAAGCAATGGTTGAAAGCGTTATCCTCGGAGCAAACATCAAGGATGTTAAGGCACAGATCGTAAAAGGAAAGATGGACGACCACAACACCTTCGACAATCCCGATGTTGTCAAGGATGAGGAATTCAAAAACATTTCTTTTAAGAACGATAAGATCAGATATACAATCCCTCCCTGCAGCGTAATGTGCATCGAAGTTACCGCTTAATATGGAATATAAAAAAATCTGCAGACGCTGTCTCATCTCTGAAATGGGCAAGGAAGCCTACGACGAGATGATAAAAAAACATACGGACATCATAAAGCCCACAGACAGAAGCGACGAAGCGACTTACAAAGTAAGACTTGATGTATGTAAGGAATGTGAAAAGCTTAACGCCGGCACCTGCGCTTCGTGCGGATGCTACGTGGAGATAAGAGCGGCTCTTAAAAAATCCGCATGTCCGAACAAAAAATGGTAAATAAACTCTCATTTTGAAAACGAATAAAGAGAGAAAAAAATAAAAGGAGAATAAGCTATGGAAATCAAAAAAGTAACAGACCCGTCATTTAAGAAGTATGGCAAGATTATCGAAGGAATCGATTTTTCCGAAATCCTTAAGAACCTTGAAGCGCTTCCCATGCCCGCAGAAGGAGTTGAATACTTCCCCGGAGTAGAGGCACTTGAGTGCACACCTGCAACACAGATTATTTCCGAAAGCCTTTACGGCGGAATGCCCATCCAGATCGGTATGTGCAACGGACATAACAAGGCACTTAACGCAGTTGAGTATCACAGAGATTCCGAAATCAATGTGGCTCTTTACGATATGGTTCTTCTTATCGGCGAATTAAAGGATGTTACCGAAGATTTCAAATACGATACATCCAAGATTGAAGCTTTCCTTGTACCCGCAGGCGTAGCAGTTGAAATGTATGCAACAACTCTTCACTATGCACCCTGCCATGTAGAAGATCAGGGCTTCAAAGCTGTAGTAGTTCTTCCCAAGGGAACAAACTACGACCTCACATTCAAGAATTCCTACACCAAGGAAGACAAGCTTCTTACAGCAGTCAACAAGTGGCTCATCGCTCACGAAGATGCTAAAATTGACGGCGCTTTCAACGGACTTGTAGGCGAAAATATTACAATCTAAAAGGAGAAAGTTATGTATTATATCGGAGTTGATCTCGGAACATCGGCTGTTAAGCTGATCATGATGGAAAAAGACGGTACAATCGTAAGCTCGGTTTCAAAGGAATATCCTTTGTATTTTCCGAATCCCGGCTGGTCGGAGCAGAAGCCCGAAGACTGGAAAGCGGCTGTACTCGAAGGTTTAAAGGAACTCGTAAAAGATTTTGACGCAACCCAGGTTGCAGGAATCAGTTTCGGCGGACAGATGCACGGTCTTGTAGTTCTCGATGAGAACGACAATGTTATCAGACCCGCAATTCTCTGGAACGACGGAAGAACACAGAAAGAAACAGATTACTTAAACAATGTAATCGGCAAAGACGTTCTTTCTGCAGAAACAGCAAACATCGCATTTGCAGGTTTCACCGCTCCCAAGATTCTCTGGATGAAAGCCAACGAGCCCGAGAACTTTGCAAAGATTAAAAAGATTATGCTTCCCAAGGACTATATCGCATATATCCTTTCAGGCGTATTCTCAACAGATTAT
>JAFYHV010000056.1 GCA_017538995.1 Lachnospiraceae bacterium
AATTACTTTGCTTGTATCAATGTCGATGTCCTGCTTCGTATATGTGCCGCCACTGGATGATTTCCATGTGTATACTCCGTCTTTACAATCGCATCTTGCTTTGGCGTCGGTAATATCCACGCCTTTTACATATCTGTCTGCGTTAAAACTGTATCCGCTTTTATCGAAGCTTTCGGACACTCCGTAAACATACATATCCTCATCAATCAGCTTATCTGCTTCCTCAAGAGCCGCCATAATTTCCTTTTTCTGGTCTTCGCGCATTCTTTTTTCGCAGAAATCTTCCTCGATATAAATGTGATTGCCGACCTGTACGACGCTTACCTCTTTAAAAGCAGTATCAGACGTTGTTGCGGTTGTTGCATTTGCGGCCGTGGAGCTGCAGCCTGTCATGGCGAACATTATTGCAGTGATTAGCATAATCAATATGCTTGTCTTTGATTTCATCTTTAATTCCCCCTTGTTTTTTGGGCATAATCTGCCCTTCTGTAAAATACACGAATGAGGGCTGATTCTTTTATGGGGAATTTTTAAATTTCTCGTAAAATCAGCTCGGTAATCCCGGGATTGCTGCCCGGACGGACGCGTTTGACCTTAGAATTTCGGCCGTTGGAAAACTCATATTCAACGGCTTCGCGTATTCCGGTTCCTCTGTGATATCCGTGAATCAGGCGGATGATATACACCGAAGACGGGGCTTTTCTGACTGCATCTTCCGCCTTTTGCACCGCCTCTTCGACACGCAGCCCGTGAAGATCAATTTCAATTATTCCTGACGTTAATTGCATAAAGCTCTCCGAATACTATGTATCAAAACGCACGCTCGAAACCGTATTAAAGAAAACCGCGCTGATAAAATCATACTTCTCCGGTAACTCGATTGTCATTGCTTCCAATTCTTCGTATGTTTTATCTTCAGCAAACTCAATCTGTGCATCACTTGTAATCTCTGTATATCCAACAATTTCGGCGCCTATTTCGTTACAAACATCCTGCACAAGTTCCTTCGGCGTTCCCAGTTCGCAGCTGATTAAAAGCTGATTCTTAACATACTGTATGCCGGTTTCTTCATTAAACTCAACTTCGTCCATCGAGGTAACTTCTTTGTAATAGTTTTCGCCGATGTCTTCAAGAGGCTCTTTTTCTCTCTCGGGGTCCGGAGTGCTGTAGCTTGTTTCCTCGGGATCTACGGGAGTTTCGTCAGGTTCTTTCTCTTCGGGGTCCGCTGATTTTACGGGCGTTTCTGTGCTCTGCTGCTCCTTAACCTGCGTCTCATAAACTGCCGCTTCTTCCTTCATTTTCTTAATGCCGGCGCTGATTCTTATTACTCGTAAAATTCCCACTCCTATAAAAAGGACCGCAAAAATAATTCCGGCTATCAAAATAACTCTTAATTTTCTTTTATGTCTGTCGCTCATGTCACATCTTCCTTTCTTTTAGCATGAATATTATACCACAAAATTTGAGCTTCAGTCCTCTCGGCTGAAGCTCTTTTTATCTTAAATCCAGAAGCTGCCTGTACAAGAAATCAGGCTCCTTCTTAAAAAACATCTTTTCCTTACACTCGGATATGTCGCAATCGACTATATTGTAAATATGCCATCCGTAATACCAATTCTGAGAGTCTGGATCGACATATCTGTTGTTGTAAAATATCCTTCCGTACTGGCCTTTGCCCAGGATAAATGCTGTTTCGTTAAGCTTGTCTTGGCGATAAAATAACGAGTTTTCATCATAAAACGCCTCATTGTGTCCGCGGCGGTGTGTCGGACACCACTCAACATCTTCATCACAAAACATTATCCTGTATTTATCTTCTTCCCTGAAAATGCGGATGAAATGCAAGAGCTCATTAAAATTATCCCATCGGCTCTCTGTACCCTCGGTAAATATTTCTGTGCCGTACTGCCTGAATTTTTCTTCATAGGGCTTTGCCGGCGAAACCGCATCATTTTCATCATATCTGAGCCGGAAAATCTGCGCAAACACTTCGCATTCATGGATTTTACTTATATCGATTGTCCGAAACATATCTTCGCTTCTTAACCTGGCATACTCCGAAGACAGTTTCTCTTTGTTGTAATATGTGTTTAAAGACTGGATGAAAAGCATGATTGTCTCCCTTGCCTAATTTCCAAGTAATTCTTTAACCTTATCTTCGTCTGTACCTATCTCTTCTGCAGCTTCAGAAAGAGTAATCTTTCCTTTCCTTAACAAAGATAATACACTTTCGATACGGCCTTCTTCGCGTCCTTCCGCAAGACCAAGTTCTCTTTCCTCTTTTCTGGTAAGTTCAATCTGTCTTTCAAATGTAAAATCCAAATTCATAACTTTCTCCACCTTTCTGCGGTTCTTTGAGAGAAAATCACTCAAATTTCCTTTTGATATGCATTCATCTAAAAGTCCTGAATTTGGTTGTATCGTAACATCCTAAAATACTTAAATCAATATAAAAACAGCCAAAAAATAAAGTTTGTTAATAATCACGAAAAATAATATTTCAAAACAAAAAAACAGCCCTCAAAGTGGCTGTTTTAGGGATTTTTAGGATGTCAAAAGAAAGAAATTCTTATTCCGATAAATATTCTGTTTTAAACGCAGCATTGCATTCCGAAATTTCTTTCGTTCCGTTAATATAATCCGCATATAAATCCCACAGATCCGGCGCTCCTTCAGCATCCATGACTTCATCGTCAGGAATCCATGATTTTATGAGTGCTATGCGTTCTTCTTTTGTTGTGTCTTTTATTAAATATGATTTATTATCCATTTTCGTTTTTCATTCTCCTTCGCATAAAGATGTATGCACCTAATGATACCACGCTGTCAAATGCATTGCCAACACCGAACATAATTGCAATTCCGATAAGGCTCGGTGTCCACAATCCTAAAAGATATGCAACAAAAAATCCACCATAATAAATCGAATTAGTAACAACCGATTCAAACAGCATGTAATTGGTTTTTCCTACACCATAGAATGTGGCATCGAAAACATTCTGGAACGCATATAACACATAAAATCCAAGCAATACCATTACAAGTGTAAAAAGCTTATCGACATCATCATAGCCCAATGCATACTTCATAAAAGGCTTATATAACGGTATCAGAACAAACCACGAAGTACAGATGATTGCTGTTGTTATATGATAACCTAAACTGTTTTCTTTTATCGCATTTTTGTCTTTCGACACTTCCTGTTTTATCAGTTCGCCAAGTTGCAATACAGGCAAGAGCAACCAGCCCCAGATAAAGTTGTTTGCTACCCAGTAAGTACCCTGCTCTCCAACCATATTTACCATTCTGGAAACCATCAGCATGTATGCTATATTTCTGATAAAAGATTCAAGTCCGGATATTCCGCCAATCCTAGCAAATCCCTTCATCCAGGTAAAAGACATCTTTTCTTTTGAGAATATTGAATAGTCTTCTTTTTTGAGAATCAGGATAACAATTACAAATAAAATCAAATTAACAATTATGTTTGAAATTCCAATGCCATTAACTCCAAGTTTTAAGGAAATCGGAAGTTCGGAAACTAAAAACGTATCGAAAATAATCGCCAGGATCACTCTTACTCCGGTAATAATATAAACCGCTTTGCTTGAGCCAATAGTAATCAGTGCAACAAGTGCAAAACGATATAAAATACCAAAAATATTTGCGATACTTTCAATACGAATATATGTCGCTGATTCAGAGATAATGTCCGGAGAAGCAGCCATAAACTTAAGCATCGGCGTTACAAATGCAAACACAATTGTTCCAAGCACAACATAAATCAATCCTGAAGTTATGAGGCCTGTCTTAAGCTTATTTGAAAACTCTTTCTTATCATCACACGAAGCGCCCATAAAAAAGAAAAGCGGTAAAATAATCGCTTCATCCATTATCTCATATATCAAATTTACCCATGAGAGTTGTCCGGCAATTGAAAAGGCCCATTCACTGCCTAATTGCCCTAAAAAGAATGTCCTAATGGTCGTGTAAACCGCAGGAAATAAGCCCATCAAAAGAAGGGCTCTGTATAATTTCCAGTTGATGCGTTTTAGAGAATTATTAATCATTGATCTTGATTGATTATTTTAGTATTATCCTTTTTTCTTAGATGGCTTGCTCAATATTTTCCTTTAGTTTTTTGATCGCCTTTTTTGCTGTATGCTGTTTAATTAACCCCTCTCTTGCATATGCATCAGCTATAATAGCGTCTTCCCCAACATAAACTACTACAATACATGGATTTGCATTGGCCACACCTACAGTAATACAAACAACATATGTTTTTTTCTTTTCATTATATTCCAATATCTTCCCAATCATAGCTAGACGAGTACCAACAGGGTCAAAACTCACACCTTCAACCATAATCTTTAAATACTCACTTTGATTTGGTATGCTATCAATCATTTTTTTTGTCACACCTGGCTCAAATTTTTTAACAGCTTTCGACAAAAAAACATCCATTTTTTCTTTTTCCATTTTTTTCTCCCTCACTTATTCTTCAACACACTCTTGAACCACTTTGCTCATTGTTTTTATCATTACTTCAATTGGAGGTTCAACTATGAATTTTCTTTTCTTCACTTGATTTTCTGTTATAGGTATCAATAGCTTTTCGCGTGCATATTCTTCTTTATCTTTACTTGCAACCATTTTTCTAAGTGCCTTTACATCAAGTTTCAATGTCAATTTATCTATTACTTTTTCTTGTTCAATACTGTTTAACAAATACTCTTCGGCTACATCGCGAAACTGTTCTTCTATTATTTTTATCATCTTATCAGCATCTTCTTTTAAAAACAACCCAAGAAGTTTTTTCCCCAGAAAACTGGTTAATGCACCTGCAAAAATAGCAAAGAGAAGAGATAATACTGTAGTTCCAAAACCAGGTAAAATAATTGAACCTACTACACCTCCGAGTAAACCGCCAAAGACGCCTGCTACTATGGATAATGCTAGAACAATAAAATTCTTAATAAATTGTCCAAATGTAATTCTTCTACGAAGTAGATTAATAAAATCTCCTATCGAAAATACAATAATCATTACAATTGATGTAATAATATTCGTTCTTAATATCTTAGCAGCACTTTTCATAGCAGCTGCACCATAAATCTGCTTCGCAGCAGAACCTCTAAACGCATTGGCAATAGCTGCTGATGTCTTGCTTCCCAAAGACTTAGTAAGTGCTTCCGTACTTGATCTTAATGCACTATTAAGTCCTGCTTTAGATAATTGTGATGCCATTACAGATGTTACAAAAGATGCTCCACCTACTCGCATACCTGTAGTTGTTGCATTTTTTAATGCAACATCAACCTCATCACCATTCCATACACTAGTTGCCAAAGAAACAATTGCACTTAAACCGAAAGCAGATGCAGATACAACCGCACCATTAATTGCATCATAAGTAATAGATTCAATATTACCCGCTTTAGCAATATTACGAGCTTGGTTATATTTGATATTGCCTTTTTTTATGATATTTTTTGCTTCATCTGGATTCGTTACACCTTTAACCTTTCCATCTGCTATTTTGTTCTTGAAAACATTTATTGCTTCATCATATTGATCTTTGGGAACTTCTATTGACATTGGCTTTGATTGTTTCAGATCACTATAATATCTAAACTGACCATTTTTATCAAAACATGCATTTATACTATCTGTCGCTGTTTTACAATATTTTGTCTGAATATATTCAATATTACCTCCTAGTTTTTTTATATATCGATCTGCACCATTTTTAGCATTATTATCTCCTATAACAGTCGCATTCTTTCCTTGAAGTCTGTCAATCATATTGTTTGCTCGTTCTGCAGCAAACCCATGTCCTTGAACCGCATGAAACTTTTCTTCTACTATTCCTGTATTTACAATCTGCTGTCTAGCGACCTCAATTCCCGTATAATCTGCAAGACTATTATCGGCCATTTTCATATATTCGACATCATATTCAATTTTTGAAATTTCGCCATTATATTCGATAATGTCTAATATAAAATCAACGGTTTTTCTACTGAGTCTTCGATTAGTTTTTATAACTACCTTTTTGCCCTCATCAGTTTTAATTAATATTTTTCTCTTGTTGGGAAATTTGATTTTTATTTTTACGATTTCATCATACCAAATCTTCTTATTCCGAGCTTTTTTTACATTAACATACATTTTATTTTCAGCAAAAAGAATCCCTCTCTTTCCTTTAGGGTTTCTTCTTACATCATAAATTCCAAGTATGGAATCTTTTTCATCATCCATATCTTGTGCATAAGTTTTGATGATTTTATCTAATAGTTTGGAATTAATTTGATTTGCAGACAAAACTTTTGACCCATATTTTGGGTCAAATTTAAAAGCATTATCAAAGATTAGACATCTTTTTTCATAGGTATTCATTTATTAATCCTCATTTTCATTTATTCTATATATATTTCGACATAATATTTTTTTTATTAAGCCATTATTCTGTAGCCTGTACAATCTTTTGGCTGAATAATTCCTAATCTTTTATTCCACTCGATTTTAACTCATCCATTCCATTTCTCCGAAGTATTAAATTAACTTCTATAATATCTCCAGGTCTATCCTTAAAAATCACCATAAGCAGTGCATCTCTAGGGTATTCTACATAAAGCTCCGCCATACCGTACAGTCTCAAAGCCTTTTGCGTTTCTTCAATTGTTAAACCCGCCGAATAACAAATTCTCAAGATAATATCACGCTGTCTCGTATGTTTTTCCTGCGAAATGAGTTTATAGCCGTATCTTTCGGGAATATCGGCATACAGGAATATCTCTTGCTGAGACACTCCTTTCTCCTTGAAAACCCGCCTCATATAATTAGCAAAAGCATATTCATCATTTATCATTTCCTCTTTATTTTCTTCGAAAAACTCATTTATAGTATCAACACTAACCTTGAATAATTTATCCTCCAGTTTGTTTGTCATTTTTATCCTTTTCCCATGGTTTCCCATGTAATTAATTCTAATTGTTCGCAAGTTCCTCTGTTGCCCCCGTTACAGTGGCAATTTGTTCTCCTTTCAATACAGGAATTGTTTTTTTTGCGAATTAGAATTTTGGAAAAAAAAAGAGACGGAAGATCCGTCCCCACCTGTTCAAAAAAGCCAAAATAGAACCGTCCCCAAATGGTCAAAAATATTTTTTGTGAACTTTTTGTGTTTTCAACTTCATTTCAGGTTGGGCCTGTATCATAAAATCATCAAAAGAAAACAAACACTTCTTGGATAGTAAAAATGTAATAACAAACTTAACCACGTAAACAATCAGAACAATCAAGAAAGGAAATATAAATAGCAGAGATTTAAAATAAAAAAACTTTTTTTCATTTTCATTCCCCTATAAGAGAACTCATACAATCGCCTCCTCGGTTGTATGAGTTTTTTATTTTTCTTTTATGAGCTAAAGTAAGATCCGTCCCCACTGGTTCAAAAAAGACCAGAAGAACCGTCCCTCTGGTTCGAGATGTGTCCCCACCTGGTAAAAAAAGCCAAAATAGAACCGTCCCCAAATGGTCTATATTTCTATGAAATGAGATTTACAGTGGGTTATTCGGCGATTTTTATCGGTTTAAAATCCTTCTTTTATGATATAATTTTCTAAAATACTAATAAAGGACTTAACAATGGACGCTACAGCAATTGTTTGTAAACAATGCGGGTCTAGAATTCCGGTAGTTGAAAACGTCGGAAAACTCATTTGCCCGAGTTGTGGAACTGAATATATTCTCGATAATGTAGAGGGTGAAAAGATACTCAAGGAATTCCACTTTGAGAATCCTTTTGTCGGTGTACAGAGAATCATTGATCCTGATCTTGCTGCTATTCAGGAGCGCATGGAAATGTATCAGGATTATGCGAATATTTACACTGAACTTGTACGAGACGAGGAAGCACACTCCTACAAATACGGTTACTGGACATTACGTCTTAGAGCTTTTACGGGTGATTTTAAGTGGAATTTCGACAGGTACCAGCCTTTTGAGGAAATAAATGCCTGTGTCGAAGAACATTCAAAACTCTCCGAGTTCACCGAACCTGAGGAAGACTGTCTTGCAGGATATTACAACAGAAACCTTCCGATTCTTGAAGCGAGATTATCACAGTTAAAAGAGGAAAACGAAAGCTTCGAGAATGAATTGAAGAAGCTGAAGAGTGAAGAAACCAAGCTGACAGACGAAGTTTCCAAATTGAGCGGACTAATCGCCACTCCCGAACAGGTATCCAAAAACAGTCAGCTTGAAAATCCGGATGTTTACTTATGGTTTAAAATTACCTCTATTGCATCCATAGCTGCTCCTATCGCAGGCGGAGTGCTTTGCGTCACAATAGTTTTAATTCCTTTAGGCCTTCTCGTAGTTTTAGCAGGTGTCGGAGCAAATGTTGCACGTCATTTCTTAGGCCAGTCAATAGTTGTTATTGAGCAGGCATATGCAGTAAAAATAAAAGCTCAGATAATGCAGCTGCGCCAGCGTCAGGCTGATCTGGGCAAGAATATGAACACCCTAAAAGAAGGCTGCCTGAAGAGTTTCTTTGAATACAAACATACTCTTGCAATGTACGACATCATCAACAGAGTATTGAAAAAATTCTTTGAAGACTGATAGTTTTAAGGAGATAAATATGTTAGGTGAATTATTAAGTGAAATAGCAATGGATGTTTTGGGAGATGTTGCTCCGTTTGCAGCCGGACTCGGAGGCGAATTGGTCAGAAACGGCGTTGATTTTGCGGTTGATAAATTTAACGACATCCAGAAAATGAAGACCATAAAAGAATGTCTCGGCGTGGAAAATGACATCTATTTTAATGATGCAGTAGCGTACTGGGATCTGCTGGATCGGATAAACTTAGACAGTTTTGAAAGCCAGAAAGCAAGATTGATGAAAGTATAATTAAATTTAAAAAGTACCGGAGGAACCGTCCCTTCGGTACTTTTTTACATTTGTCTATTAATCCATTCCATTATGACGTCGGTTATGTATTCCTTTTCTTTGGCATTTAATTTTTTGCCTGCAGGAATATTGTGCCATTTTTCCAGGCAGCCTCTGCAGCAGGTTGCCGTAGCATGCTGAGCCTTGAATACAGGATGGCCTTTAGTCGGTGTCTGACTGCCGTCTTTGTCCGGATTTTGAGGTGCCAGACGTTTTCCTATGAAATCCTTTGCATGTTCTCTTATAGTCTCCAGACCTTTCTCATTTACATACGCCTTATCTTCATCACTCAGATGAAAACCCGTCCTAAACTTTGAATTCGAAAGTCTTTCAAAGAGCCTGTCTTTGTTTGGAGTTCTGTAGACGATTTTCTCTGCGTCAGTACAGCCGGGATAGTAGCTGTAGTTGGACTTTCTTGCCTGGCTCATCTGGTCTTTACGCTCAATCTTATATTGTTTTCCATCTTTTATGAAAAGAGCACCGGTCTGCTTGAAATAAAACGGAACGTTCTGTCTTATGCACTCACGCCTTATTTCTTTTACCCAGTTAAAATCGCAGGGCCTTGCGTTATCACCCGATTCACCGCCCACGGTTACGTGCTCGATGAGGCCTGTTTCTAAGTATTTTTCGATGTTTACTTCTTCTAAAAGAGGTTCGCAGATTATCTCCCTGTGCTTAATCGGAAGGCTTAAAAAAAGAGGCAGTCTGTAATCTGCTCTGTCCTGATTTTCGCAGGTTGAGCAAATGGTTACATGCTCCCATCCGTCTCCCCAGTCTGCGGGGATGCATTTTTCAAATCTGTCGATTCTTTTGGTGATGATATGAAACTCGAGATCTTTTCGCTCTCTTATCATATCCCAGCACTGCTCTCTCCAGATATCTGCTTCTTTTAAAAAGAAATCCGAAGTCATGCACGCATACACAACTCCGTCTTCTCCGGTTAACTTATATTCGCCCTGTCTGTTCTTCTTTATCGGCAGATCAAAATCGCCTGTTTTGTTTACTTCGGACGCATCTTTTCCGATGCTGTCGTCACGCCTGTAAACATAGCAGTTCGCACAGCCGGGGCTAATTTTCTTACATCCGTGCCACGGATTCCAAATACCCATATTATTTGATCTTTATAACAACTTTTATTGTTTCTTTTACATTTGCCTTGAAAACTTCTGCATCGGAGAGTTTGCCGACTTCGCAGCCGTAGTGAACGGGGATTGCGATTTCGGGATTGATTTCGTTTACAAGGTCTGCGCCCTTCTTGGCATCGGTTGTGTATGTGCCTCCGATGGGAATGAGGGCAATGTCGCAGATTACTTCTTTTGCTTCTTTTATGGCGTCGATATCGCCTGCGATGTAGATTCGCTTGCCGTCGATTTTAAGAACATATCCGCACCAGCCTGCCGTCTTCGGATGGAAGGGCTTTAAGATATTGTACATGGGTATGGTCTCAAATTCGAGGTCACCAAGCTCATGATATGTGCCGGGCTTGACGGTTACGATTTCTTTTATGAGCGCTTTCTCAGCCCTCGCAAGCATCTTCTCAGGCACTACGAGGACTGTACTGTCTTTCTTTACCTTCGCGATATCATCAGGCGAAAAATGGTCGTAATGGTCGTGTGTGATTAAGATAAAGTCCGCATCGTGTGGCTCTTCATCCATCTTAAAAGGATCAATATAAATCGTACCGGCGCCCGATTTTATGCGGATGCTGTTCTGCTTAAAAACTTCAATATTATCCAACATACATATTCTCTCCCAACAGAATTATATCTTATTATAGCACACAATTCGTTCGTTTCTCATATCATTGCATAACATTATTTCTGCATTTGATGTGTCGTATGCGTATACAATGTCCTTTGCATCATCCGCATCATCCACAAGTTCGGACAGAATATTGTTAAATCCATTGAGCAAATCGCGGTTGTAGTGAATCGTTTTTTCGTTCTCGAATATCGCATTGTAAAGGATGCCTGACTCCACGAGATCCTGGAAGAAATGGCTGCCGTAGGAAAGCTCGGGATTGTAGCCTGCCTTGGAGTCCGATATCTCGCAGATTGCCTCGTATTCGCTTATGTCCGCAAATGCCGTCGGTACGCCAAGCTCGGGCGATGTGGTGCCGATTCGGCCGGGAACCATGAGAAGCATCTTTTTATTTTTCTCACGCATCTTCCAGTTGATGGTTCCGATGACCTTTGCGATTTTATATTTGTCGCGGTAAGGCATGTTGTAATAGTTGACGGGATCGACATAAACAATCAGGTCGAGTTTCTCCGTTCTGGATAGGCCCATCGCGGATTTTTTACATTCAAAAAGAATTGTTGCAGGATCAATATATTCGGGCAATGTCGTCTCCGCGAGATCCTCAAATACCTGCAGCGGACGACACTGTAAAAGGTTGATTACATAATCTCCGTTTTCGGATAAATTAATCGTAAATTCAATATCCACAGGATGCTCGTACGCACCCTGAATCGTTGCCAAAGCGTCTCGCATCTGCTGCATTAAAACTTCCTTTGCAACCACGCCCTGACACGAAATAAACTCTATTATCCTGTTCTGCCCGCGCTCATAAAACATCCTCTCAGCATCATAATCACGCTCCAATAGAAGCTTCTTTAAATACTGTGGCATAAATGGTTTTATGACATCTAAAGAAACCTTCTGAAGTTCTCCTGCACCGCGGTTTATTAGTTCGAGTTTTCGCTGCGAATATCTGTGTTTTTCACCGCTGTCTTTGGCTATTGTGGCAAGAGGTTTATCGAGGCTTACAAGTCTCGGATATGAGCCTTCTGTGCGGTCTACAGCCGATGTTCCGAGGCCCATTACGAGGCGAAGCATTCCTGCGGTCGGATCAAGCGATTCCATGAATCTGTAAGGGCTGTACGAATAGCCTACACCCGCAGCACACGGCATATAATATTCGCCGTAATACGAGCCTGAAACTCTCTGAATTAAAAGTGCCATCTGCTCGTCACGCTTCTGCAAACCTCTCCTGCTTCTGTAGTCAAGTGCGGACTTACTCATCGTACTTGCATATACGGTTCTGATTGCATCTTCGAGTTCTTTTAATCTCTGATCCATATCCCCCGAGTTCGGACAGAAAACCGATTCGTATTTGCCTGCAAAAGCATTTCCGAAACCGTCCTCAAGGATTGATGACGATCTTACGATGAAAGGATCCTGACCGTAGTATTCGAGTAATTTTACGAACTCTTCTTCCATATCTCTTGAGAATTTTCCTTCATGAAGACGCTTAGCAAATTCATCAGCCAGCGAGAAAAATTCCTCTTCTTTTCGCTGTCTGATTCTTATATCCCAGAAATGGTTTTCGACTATGAATGTATAGAAAACATCCGAGCCCATGTAGAATGAATCATGCGGCTCAAACTTTTCGAATATGTCAGGCCGCTTGTTTTCTACTATCTTTCGCGCAAGCAGCATACCGCAGGCCTTTCCGCCTATCATACCGGTACCGATCATTCTCTTTTTGACGTTAAAATAATCCTCGGGCTTGAAGTTTTCTTTTATCATCACACGGAGTCTTTCGTCACGGGACATCATGATATTACACATACGTGCGCACTGCTCCGTTACATCCATTCCGTTCTCGTACATGGTCTCGGTCATTTCAAAAAACCTGTCCCAGCTGTCCTTATTGCCACGGTCCGAATTAAGCGCTTCGTTGCCTAATATCTGATAGAAATGACTTGCTTTTACGCCGTCCAAAATCGGCTCAAACACTCCTGTTTCAGGCTCGTAAAGGTGTGGCAAAAACATGGTCTCGGAGTATCTGTTCCAGACTTTGTCCGGTCTTACATACACATTGGTTTTATCCGAATAAACGTCTAGAAAAAGCTGCGTGGTATCTCTGATTTTGGCTATGGCATTAAAGGAGTGTTTGCCTCTGATAAGAGGGAAGAATGCGACTGTATCAAGGATAAAAAGGAACGGACATGTAACCTGGAAGAAATTGCCCATCATAAGGTCCGTCGCCCATGCGGTCTGAAGTTCTGAAAGGCAGTCGAAAACATAGAAGGCGTCTCTTCCTTCTTTTTCGATGAGCTCGTGTATCGCCACGGTGAATGTCTCAAATCTGTGCGAGAGCTCAACATTTACAATCTTTAAACCCTCCATCTCCTCGAAGAAAGGCTCGTGCGAAGCAAAACGAATATAGATAAGATTTCTCTTATCTTTTATTGCCTGCTCTACATAAGGCTTCACGAAAAGTTTGAAGTCTTCAAGATCGTCCACTCTCCATACAACATTATCTCCCAAACGGATGTTGTCGAATCTTTTATCCATCTCGGGAATTCCCGATAACACTCTGTCAAATGCTGCCATAATACCCCTCCTAAAAGAAATAAAAAAGGGCAAAGACATCTGTTATTTCAGACATCTTTGCCTTTATGTGTAAAGTATATCACTATTAATTTATTTAAACAAGGTCATTCTGGAATCTCGAGAGATGCTCGTACGGCTGAATTAATCTGCCTCTGTAGAGCCCGCATCCATCGTTTACGAGGCTGTTGTCTATTGC
>JAFYHV010000057.1 GCA_017538995.1 Lachnospiraceae bacterium
AACCAGAAATTACATTCAGACAGAAGTTTTATCTGCTTACGAAAACATGCCGGAAGAATGAATGAACTCTGAATTGTAGAGGGGATTATAATAAAAGAGAAAGAGAGCCGAAAAGCTCTCTTTTTCGATGTTGATTTAATGTCTTAAGATGTTACAATTATAGAGAAAATATCATAAAAGAATTGATTAAAAGGGGAAAGAAATGTTTGCAAAATTATCGAAAAGAGTAATTGTTGTTATATCTTTTATGAGCGTGCTTTTAATGCTTACTGCATGTGGCGAAACGCCGATGCCGGGCTCGCAGGGAACATATTATTTTGTATATGAAAAAGGACCTCTTGCGACTCATACAGACTATGATTACACGATTACCCTGGACGGCTACGGAAAAGGTGTTTATCTGAAAAAGGGAAATGAACACAAATTAAAATATACCTACACATCCGACGGGAAGATTGAGTTTACCGATCAGATGACAAGAATAAAATATAACGGAACAATTAAGGACGGCGTGCTTCTCTTTTATGATGAAGATCCGGAAAGCATAACTGTTACGGAGTATTATTACACTAAATAAAGCTTATTGGGAGGTATAAAGTATGGCATTTACACTGGTTATTCAGAGCAAAGGGCTGTTCAACAAAGCGAAAAGCGTTGATTTTGCAGCGCTTTTAAATAACTGCAAATTAAGTTACGGATCGTATAACGATTTTTATACGATGGATGAAGGAAAAACGAAAAACGGAACGGCTATTCTTTATAATCCCAACCGAATCGGAAGAGGTATTTTCTTTGATGCAGGAGATGTAAGCAAAGGTGTAATAAAAGTAAGTTATAATATTCCTACGACCACTGCGGAAATAGAAGATTTCGTAAAAGTCGTAAAAGAAGTTGAAAGACAGTTCGGCAAAGCCTCACTTCACTGCGAGGAAGAAAACAAGGATTACAGCTCTTCGGAACTGGAAAAGAATATTCCGTTTATGACTGAATTTTCTTTAAAGCAGCTTAATGAAGGCTGTGTGAAAAATGGGAATATGCAGTATATTCTGACTCTGGCTAAATTCCCGTGGTATATGGATGATGAGACAAAGGCAAAATATAAAACCATCGAAACGCCGGATGATTTCGAAGAAACGATTCACGCATTGCAGAAGGATGATGTTTATTATGCGAAACCTTCATTGTTTAAAGACGGTAAAAGCGGCAAAATATTAGCCTTTTACACCCTGACCTCAAACTGTGAAAGTTATTTCCCGGTTAAGCCGGACAGCTTTTTAAATTTTGATGCTCCAAAGATTGACGAAGCACTCGTCAGATTTTTCATATATGAAGAAGAGAAGGTTGTAGACGGATATTACCCTTACGAAAAGTTTGTTGAGTTCATAAAAGAAAAAGGTGCAACGAAGTTTGATGCCGAAAGGCTGCGCGTTCCCGAAATATCCAAAGCAGAGATTATGGAGTTTGTAGAGAGTGTTAAGCAATAATCTGTACACGGTTTTAATAACGAAAACATGCTCGGTTTATATCGGGCATGTTTTTTGCGTTAATCGGTAGAAATATGATATAATAAAGTGTTTGAGATAATTTTATGAGGTATTGAAAATGTTTATTATAGTCGGACTGGGAAATCCCGGAAAAGAATATGAGAATACCAGGCACAATGCGGGTTTTAACAGCATAGACGTGCTTGCAAACAAATATAATATTAACATCAGGGAAGCCGAGCATAAGGCTTTGGTCGGAAAAGGATATATCGAGGGGCAGAAAGTAATACTCGTAAAACCCCAGACTTATATGAACAATTCAGGCGAGGCTGTAAGGGAGATAACCGATTATTACAAGGTTGATCCCGAGAGCGAGCTCATTGTACTTTATGATGATATTTCACTGCCTGTGGGAACGCTTCGCATACGCGATAAAGGTTCTGCCGGCGGACATAACGGCATTAAGAGTCTCATTCAGCATTTAGGCACTCAGGTGTTCCTTCGAATTAAGGTCGGTGTCGGTGATAAAATCCCCGAGATGGACCTTGTTAATCATGTGCTCGGACATTTCAACAAGGATGATTCCGAAGTAATGAAAGAGTCATTCACCAAGGCAGCAGAGGCGACTGTAATGATGCTTGGCGGTGATATTGAGAAAGCCATGAATATTTACAACAAAAAACCCAAAAAAGAAAAGCCTGCAAAGACAGAGAGCGAAGAACAGGCTGCAGAAACAAAAACAAACGAAGAATAATTATTTAGATACAGATACATGGAAGTTTTTTACGCACCGCTTTACGAAAACAAGGAGTTTTCCAAAGCGCATGAAGTTTTAAAGAATAAGAAATCAGTTTATGTGCCGGCTACGACGGACTCGCAGAAGATTCACCTGTCCCACGCATTCGGCGCTTCTTTTGACGTGCGTTTTATTATTACCTACGACGATATCCGTGCAAATGAAATCCTTGAAGAAAGCCGTATGTACGACAAGGACGTAGTGTATTTTAAGGGTAAGGATATCTGCTTTTATCAGGCCGACATATGCGGCAATCAGATAGCGCAGGAGAGACTTCGAACCCTCCGTAACTTCAGGGAAAACAAAAAGCTTACGGTAGTTACCACAATTGATGCACTGATGACACCGGTGGTTCCGCCCGAAGTTTTTAACGAAAATATTATTTCATTAAGTGTCAGACAAATCTGCGAACTTGAGGCTTTAAGATATAAGCTTATTCACATGGGATATGAAATGTCCGACATCGTTGAAACACCCGGACAGATGCGTATTCAGGGCGGTATTCTGGATGTTTTCGATCTTACCATGGACAATCCCGTACGTATTGAATTCTGGGGCGATGAAATCGATTCCATCAGATTTTTTGATGCGCAGTCACAGCGTTCAATCGAAAAAGTTAAATCAGTAACCTTTTATCCGGCAACCGAAAACGTAATCGATGAAGACGTTTTCAGAGACGGACTTAAAAAGATTACAAAGGAATCAAAAGATCACGAAAAGAAATTAAGAGATGTTTTTAAAACCGAAGAAGCAGCGAGAGTAAAACTCGAGAGAGAAGAGTTTGATTTGAAGGTTTCTCAGTTTGCAAACAAGGTTAATCTCGACGGATATATAAAATACTTTTATCCCGCAGCTTCGGGCTTTTTAAGCCTTTTTAAAGACAGAAAAACCATCATCTGCATTGATGAGCCGAAGAAGGTAGATAAAAAGGGTGAAGAGAGCGAAGCGGAGTTTACCGACAGTTTTAAGCACAGAGTTGAAATGGGTTATGCACTCCCCGGACAGCTTAAACTTCTTCAAAGCTATGCGGATGTTAAGAAACAGTATTTATCATTCCCTTGCGTAAAGCTTGCAAGCTTTGATGACGAGCCGGGTATAGACGATTATGCGGTTAACTTTAATACCGTAAGCGTTCCTAGTTATAACGGTGCAATTACCGAGCTCATAAAAGATTTGGAAAGATATCACCGCGAAGGCTACCGTGTCATGGTTTTCTCCGCATCAAAAACAAGAGCGCGAAGAATTGCAGATGATATTACAAGAGAAGGCATTGCGGCATTCTATTCGGACAACAGGGAAAGAGAATTAAACAAGGGCGAAATAATGACTTTCGCAGGCACGCTTAAGAAAGGTTTTGTATACAGAAACCTTAAATTTGCGATGCTTTCGGATTCGGATATTTTCGGACGTGAAAGAAAGAAAAGAAGAGGCAAAAAATATTCCGGATTAAAGATTACCGATTATAACGAGCTTAAAGTAGGTGACTTTGTTGTACACGAAGAATACGGTATCGGTATTTATCGCGGTATCGAAAAAATCAGTCAGGACAGAATCACCAAAGACTATATGAAGGTTGAGTATGCAAAGGGCGACAATCTCTATGTTCCCGCAACTTCCTTTGACATTATCGGAAAGTATTCATCGGCTGAAGGCGCAACTCCCAGACTTAACAGATTAAGCGGTAAGGAATGGGTTGCAACCAAGGCGAGAGTAAAAGAGGGTGTTGAAGAAACAGCAAGAGAACTCGTTGAACTTTATGCCGAAAGACAGAAGCTTAAAGGACATATTTACGAGAAGGATTCACTCTGGCAGAAAGAATTCGAAGAGATGTTTCCGTATGAGGAGACCGCAGATCAGATGGATGCAATCAATGCGGTTAAAGACGATATGGAAACAGGCAAGGTTATGGACCGTCTTATCTGCGGTGACGTAGGCTTCGGAAAGACCGAAGTAGCGATACGTGCAGCATTCAAAGCGGTTATGGGCGGAAAGCAGGTTGTATATCTTGTACCGACCACAATTTTAGCCGATCAGCATTACAATACCTTCAAGGAAAGAATGAAAGACTATCCGATTTCGATAGAACTTTTATGCCGTTTCAGAAGTGCAGCACAGCAGCGTGCGACGGTTAAGCGAATGAAAGAAGGCCAGGTTGATATCGTAATCGGTACACACAGACTTTTATCCAAAGATGTGGAGATAAAAAATCTCGGACTTCTTATCATCGACGAAGAGCAGAGATTCGGTGTCGGACACAAGGAAAAGATTAAGAAATTAAGAAAAGACGTGGATGTTTTGACACTTTCCGCGACACCTATTCCGAGAACTCTTCACATGAGTTTAACAGGCATCAGAGACATGTCGCTTCTTGAGGAAGCACCCGTCGACAGACTGCCGATTCAGACCTTTATCCTCGAATACAACGAGGAGTTTATAAGAGAAGCCATAAACCGCGAAATAGCAAGAGGCGGCCAGGTTTATTTTGTGCATAATATCGTCAGAGACATCGATCTTGAGGCGGAGGCAATCAGCAAACTGGTACCCAATGCCAGAGTGCGTTTTGCTCACGGTCAGATGAACGAAAAAGAACTCGAGGATATCATGTATGAATTTGTGCGCGGAGAAATTGACGTACTTATTTCAACGACCATCATTGAGACCGGTCTTGATATTCCGAACGTAAATACAATCATCATCGACAATGCCGACAGATTCGGCCTTGCACAGCTTTATCAGCTCAGGGGAAGAGTTGGCCGAAGCAACAGAAGCGCCTATGCGTTCTTAATGTATCAGCAGAACAGGGTAGTCAGCGAAATCGCACAGAAGCGTCTTGAAGCAATCCGTGAATTTACAGACTTAGGAAGCGGCTTTAAGATCAGTATGCGTGACTTAGAGATAAGAGGCGCCGGGAATCTTTTAGGATATAAGCAGTCGGGCCATATGGAAGCCGTAGGATACGAGCTTTACTGCAAGATGTTAAACGATGCTATTATCGAAGCCAAGGGCGAAGAGAGAATCGATGATTACAATACGAGAATCGACTTAAACATCGATGCTTATATGCCTCCTGAGTACATCATAAATGAAAACGAAAAACTCATTATGTACCAGAGAATAGCATCAATAAACGGTAAGGTTGATTACGACGAAATGGTAGAAGAATTAACTGACCGTTTCGGCAAAGTTCCCAAGCAGGCGGATTATCTTTTACGACTGGCACTTTTAAAGAGTGTTGCAAGAGAAGAATACGTGACTCAGATAAGAGGTTCCGAAGGAAAAATAAAAGTTGATTTGTACCCGCAGGCAAAGGTGGATCCCGACAAACTGGTTGATTTTATCAATTCACATCCGCAGAAAATACGCTTTGTAAATGGTACAATTCCCGGATTTGAGATTAATTACAAGATTTGCGGACTGCCCGAGAGAGACGAAGAAAAGCTTTTGGAGACCGCAGAGAAGTTTATAAGGGATATGCGCTGTATCATCACGGATTAATGCCTGTAATTGAAATAGAGAGCGTTTTAGTATATAATATATTAGTTATGCAGTTTAAAATGCGCGGATTGTGTGAACAATCCGTCTGTATATATTTTTTAGGAAAGCCAGGACATGAAAATGGAACACATTTACGTACCCAAGGGATACAGATCCCCGCAATCAATCAAAGAAACTGAAAAAGCAATCAAGGAAGTCAAGGACTATTTTGAAAGAGCACTAGCCGATGCACTCAATTTAACCAGAGTTTCGGCACCTCTTTTCGTATGGCCTGCATCAGGTTTAAACGATAATTTAAACGGTGTTGAGAGACCTGTTAAGTTCGGTATCAAAGAGCATGACGATGCAGAAGTTGAAATTGTTCATTCACTTGCAAAGTGGAAAAGAATGGCTCTTCACGAATACGGTTTCAAAAAGGGCGAAGGCCTTTATACAGATATGACCGCCATCAGAAGAGATGAAGATACAGACAATCTTCATTCAATCTATGTCGATCAGTGGGACTGGGAAAAAATCATCGACAAGGATGAAAGAAATTTCGACACCCTAAAAGAAACAGTTTTCAGAATCTACATGGCTATCAAGCAGACCGAGTTTTATATCTGCGGCAAATACCATTTCATGGATCCGTTCCTTCCCAATGAAATCTTTTTCATTACTACACAGGAACTTGAAAACATGTATCCCGACAAGACTCCCAAGGAAAGAGAGAATCTTATCACAAAGGAGAAGGGTGCTGTATTTCTTATGCAGATCGGTGACGATCTTGCATCGGGCGAGCCTCATGACGGCAGAGCTCCCGACTATGATGACTGGAAATTAAACGGTGATATTCTGGTTTATTATCCCATCCTCGGAAGTGCATTCGAAATTTCCTCAATGGGTATCAGAGTAGACGAGGATTCACTCGTTTATCAGTTAAAAAAGAAAAACTGCGAAGAGAGAATGGAAATGCCTTTCCAGAAAGCCATTCTTGATAAGAAACTTCCTTACACAATCGGCGGAGGTATCGGACAGTCGAGAATCTGCATGTTCTTCTTACAGCGTGCACACATCGGCGAAGTTCAGTCTTCAATCTGGCCCAAGGAAGTATATGAAATCGCAGCCGAGAACGGAATTAACATATTATAGGATTTACACATGAAAAAAGCGCTTGAAAAATATATAATTCCACTGCTGGCCATTATAGGTATTGTTTTTCTCGACCAGTGGACCAAACACCTTACACTTCTTTACGTAAAGGGTACGAATGGGTTTTATATTATCGACAAAGTATTAAGAATATATTTCGTGAGAAACGAAGGAATGGCATGGGGAATGCTTCAGAACAAACAGGTTCTGTTCATTATCTTAACGCCCATTGTTCTTGCGGCACTGACATATTTTTATTACAAACTTCCTTTCGAAAAGAAATTTATTATCGCAAGAATCTGCCTTATCTGTTTATGCGGCGGAGCAATAGGCAATCTTATTGACAGAATATTTAACGGAGAAAAGCTTTTCCACGGATATGTTGTTGACATGATTTATGTCGAAATCATCAACTTCCCCGTATTCAATGTCGCTGACAGCTTTATTACAGTCGGATTTGCACTGATGATTTTCTCGATGATTTTTGTCTATAAGGAAAAAGATTTTGATCTTCTTTTCGGCAAGAAAAAAACCGGAGAAAAAATCGAAGAAAAGTCGGAAGAGCCGGCAGAAGAAACTCAAGAATAATGATTTTAACCTAACGGAGAAAATAAAAAATGAGAATAATTGATGCTCATGCGCATATCTTTCCAAGCAAAATCGCTTTCAAGGCATCCGAATCGATAGGGGAGTTCTACGGAATATCGATGAGCTCGGATGCATCTGTTGACAGCCTCTTAAAATGTGAGGAAGAACTCGGTACATCCTACACACTGGTTTGTTCCTCGGCGCTTTCGCCTGCACAGGTTGAAAGTATCAACAATTTCATAGCAGGAGAAGTTGCAAAGCATCCTAATCTTATCGGTTTTGCATCCATGCACAAGGATTACGAAAACTTTAAGGAAGAACTTGCCCGTGTAAAGGAACTGGGACTTCGAGGTGTTAAATATCACAACGATATGCAGCGCTACGATATCGACGATCCGAAGCAGTTTCCCATATATAAGGCAATGGAAGAAGAAGGCCTTGCGGTTCTTTTCCATATGGGCGATGACAGATATGACTTTTCCGCTCCTGAAAAGATGGTAAAGGTAGCAAAAATGTTTCCCGGACTTACCGTAATCGGTGCACATTTCGGCGGATACAGAAGATGGAAGGATTCGTTCCATAATCCCAAGCTTGACAATGTTTATTACGACACATCAAGTTCTTTATTTATGATAGACAACGCTACGGCGGAGAGATTTATAGATCATTTCGGACCCGAGAGATTCTTCTTCGGAAGCGATTTCCCGATGTGGAATCCCAAGAAGGAATATGAGAGATTTATGAAATTAAATCTTTCGGACGATGTCAGAGAAAAGATTCTCTACGACAATTTTGCGAAGGTTTTCAATCTTCCTTTATAAGACTTCGAAACATAAGAAGAGTGGATATATATGAGTGATAATTTCAACACGATAAAAGAATTTACAGACGAGATTTACGAGAAATATTCAGACAACATTGCATATCGTTTCTTCAGGGATGAAGTTATTACTGACAGAACGTACAAAGAATTAAGAAACGATGTATATGCACTTGCGTCATCTTTTGTCGGAAGCGGTTACAAATCAAAACATATAGCAATTTTAGGCGGCACAAGCTATGAATGGATTGTGTCTTTTCTTGCTGTCATCATAAGCGGAAACGTGGTTGTTCCTATCGATAAAATGCTTCTTAAAAAAGAAATGCTTTACCTTTTCGAAGCGGGCGATGTGGACGTGATTCTTTATGACGAAGAGTTTGAAGAGACCGCTGCAGAAGCAAAAAAGAACATAAAAAAAGTAAAAAAGATTCACTGTCTTTTAGGAGAAGAATTCCAGGGATTTTTAAAGACTAAGGAAGTCGAAATGCCTGAGACAAATCCCGATAAAGTATGTGAAATTCTTTTCACTTCCGGTACTACCGGAGTCAGCAAGGGCGTAATGATTTCCCAGACAAACATCATTGTCAATTTAAAGGAAATCCACAGACTTGATTTTGCTTCAAACGTTTCGGGACCGAAGGTTGTTTTAAGCGTGCTTCCCGTACATCATACATTCGAATTGACCGTAGATAACTTAGGTATTTTATGCTACGGCGCGACCATCTGCATTAACGACAGCATCGAAAACATCGCAGCCAACATCAATACCTTTAAGCCTTCGGTAATGTTAATCGTTCCCGCGATTGCGGAAGCTTTGTACAAGAAAATAAAAGACGCGATGTCCGATTCAAAGACGGCACGTAAAATAAATAACGGTAAACGCATCGTAAAAATGGCCGGCGTTGTCGGTATGGATGTGCGTCGTTCTATCTATAAATCACTGCTTGACAAGTTCGGCGGAAACCTTACCAACATCGTTGTCGGTGGTGCTGCACTCCGCCCCGAAATCTGCGAATGCTTTGCACTTTTCGGAATCAATGTTTTCCAGGGCTACGGCCTGACCGAATGTGCTCCGCTTGTCTGTGCAAACTGTCCTACGGCCAATAAGATCGGTTCTGTCGGAAAGCCTGTATACTGTGAAGTTAAAACCGTTGACTGCGAGATAGCCGTCAAAGGCGATAATGTCATGCTCGGTTACTATAAAAACGAAGAGGCCACAAATGAAGTTATAAAAGACGGATGGTTCTATACAGGAGACTTAGGATACTTTGACGAGGAAGGATATCTCTTCATTACAGGCCGAAGCAAAAACGTTATTATTCTTGATAACGGAAAGAATATTTATCCCGAAGAACTCGAAGAAAAGATAATGGTTATCGACGGTGTTAAGGACGTATTTGTATACGGTGACAAGGGCAGACTCTGTGCACTTGTTCTTCCGGCAAACCCCGGCGACAAAGAGAAAAAGAAGGCAATCGAAACTGCCATCAAGAAGATAAATGAAGCCCTTCCGGGATATAAGAAGATTACATTTATAAGCTTTACTCACAGAGAGTTCCCGAAGACCACTACCATGAAGATCAAACGTCACGAACTCATGGAAATGGTTAAGAACCAGCTTGAGAAAAATGAAGTTAAATACGTGGCGCCGACCAACGCTACGGAAGAAAAACTGGTTAATGCTTTCGAACAGATTCTTGCAAAGCGTGTGGGTATATACGATGACTTCTTTGATCTCGGCGGAGATTCGCTTGCGGCATTTGAGCTTGCTGCAATTTTAGGTGTAAGTGCTCAGGATATTTACGAATATCCGACGGTTGAATCACTTGCAAAATACATGGCAGGAAACAACGAGTTTGAGGATGAGGAAGACAAGGTTGACGTTAACTCAATCATTCTTCACAATTCAAATGTTACTTATAAAAACGCTCATAAATGCGTATTCCTAACAGGTGCCACAGGTTTCCTTGGTGCGCATATTTTACGAGAGCTTTTAAGAAACAAAGTCAAGGTTGTATGTTTAGTCAGAAACGAAGAGAGACTTCGTCAGACCCTCGGCCGCTACTTCCCTAAAGAGTATAAGTACTTTAACTACAAGGTTGTTAAGGGAGATATTGAAGCAGAGCATTTCGGATTAAACGATATTGAATACTCAATCCTTGTAAGAAAGGTCGACACAGTTGTTCATACAGCTGCAAACGTACACCATGCAGGCCACTACGAAGACTTCGAGAGAACCAATGTATGGGGCACTCAGAACGTAATCAATTTCTGCAAGGATGCAAGAGCCGTGCTTCATTACACATCCACAGCATCTGTTAACGGTGTCGGTACAGTTGCAATTCCGAAGACCGACAAGGTATTCGATGAATTTGTTCTCGACATCGGACAGAAGTACGTTCAAAACGTATATATTCATTCAAAATACAAAGCTGAAGAAGCCGTTCTTCTTGCAAGAGAAGAAGGACTTAAAGTAAATATTTACAGAATCGGCAATCTTACATGGAGAATGTCCGACGGTATGTTCCAGAAGAACGCCGACGACAACGGATTTATCACAAGAGCGAGAGGCTTCTTAAAAGCCGGTATTTACAGCCCCGAAATCGCGCAGTTCCCTATGGATTTCACCGCTGTAGACGAATGTGCAAATGCGTATGTAAAACTCGTTCTGCACAACAAAATCAACAATATTTACCATCTGTACAATCCGCACTTGTTTACCATCGAAAAGCTGGCTAACAAACTGCTGTTTAAGTGCAAGAGTGTTCCGAGAGAAATCTTTGACAAGTTCCTAAAAGAAAAGATTACCGACAAAGACGTGGCAGTTTTATCGTTCTACAGTTCGATAGCGTCGAACTCAAGAAATGTGCCTGTAAGCAACGATTTTACGAGCGGTGTGCTTTTGTCACTCGGATTTAAGTGGTCCAACATCGGTTTCCACTATTTGAAATATCTAAAAAGATTTATGTAATAAAGAGGCATTAAAGTGAAAATTGGAATTGATATCGGATCCACCACGATTAAGTCGGTGGTATTCGACGATTCGGGGAATTTAATACACAAGAGTTACGAGCGCCATTTTACGCTTATTACCGAAAAGACCAAGGAAGTTTTAAAAGGATTAATCGATAAGTTTGACATAAAAGAGCCCGTAATCTGTGCAATATCCGGTTCAGCCGGAATGGGTCTCGCGGAAAAGGCGGGACTTCCTTTTGTTCAGGAGGTTTATGCAACAAAAGTTGCGATTTCAAAGAGACTTCCCGACACGGATGTTGTAATCGAACTTGGCGGTGAAGATGCCAAGATTCTTTTCTTAAACGGTAACCTTGAAGTCAGAATGAACGGAACCTGTGCCGGAGGTACGGGTGCATTCGCCGATCAGATGGCATCCTTGATGCAGGTGAGCGCGGATGAAATGAACGAGCTTGCAAAGAGTGCCGAAAAGATTTATCCGATAGCTTCAAGATGCGGTGTTTTCGCAAAGACCGATATCCAGCCCCTCTTAAACCAGGGCGCGAGAAAAGAAGACATTTCCGCAAGTATTTATACCGCGATTGTAAACCAGACCATCACAGGTCTCGCACAGGGCCATCCTATCGAAGGCAAAATCGTGTACCTCGGCGGACCCCTTACATTTATGTCAGAGCTTCGACTTGCGTTTGACAAAGCACTTAAGTGCGAGGGTACATGTCCCGAAGATTCGCTTCTTTTCGTAGCGATGGGTGCCGCATATTATGCGTCCGATGCAGTGGATTTAAATGCTGCTTTAGACATCATTACCAAGTCAAAAGATTCCATCAGAATTTCTTCGCTCGAGCCTTTGTTCAAGGATCAGAAGGAGTATGACGAGTTTGTCGAAAGACATGCTCAGGACAGAGTTGAGAGAATAGAAGGTCAGCCTTACGAGGGCGAAGCATTCTTAGGAATTGACTCAGGATCCACCACGCTTAAAGTTATTCTTACCAACGACAAGGGTGAGATTTTATATTCAAGATACGAATCCAACCAGGGCAAACCCATCGATGTTGTGGTAGAGTCCCTAAAAGAAATGTATGAGCGTTATCCGAAGGCTCATATCGCATCGAGTGCAGTCACCGGTTACGGTGAAGACATGATAAAAGCAGCACTTAACATTGAGTACGGCGTTGTAGAAACCGTTGCTCATTTTACGGCAGCGAAATTCTTCCTTCCCGATGTTGAATTTATCATCGATATCGGCGGTCAGGACATGAAATGTTTCAAGATAAGAAACGGAGCAATTGACAACATCTTCTTAAACGAAGCATGTTCCTCGGGCTGCGGTTCTTTCCTTCAGACATTCGCTTCCTCAATGGGCTACGAAATTGAAGAATTTGCAAACTTAGGTCTCTTCGGAGACAATCCCGTGGACCTTGGTTCAAGATGTACGGTATTTATGAACTCATCCGTAAAACAGGCTCAGAAAGAGGGCGTTACGGTTGAGAATATTTCCGCAGGTCTTTCGATAAGCGTTATCAAAAACGCACTTTATAAAGTTATACGTGTTCATTCTGCTGATGAACTTGGAAAGAAAATCGTTGTTCAGGGCGGTACGTTCTTAAACAACGCGGTTCTTCGTGCGTTCGAAAAAGAAATGGGCGTTAATGTTATCCGTCCCGATATTGCAGGTATGATGGGTGCGTACGGCGCAGCTTTGTATGCCAAGGAACTTTACAGAAGAAAAGGCAATGCGCACGATGCCGAATACGAAGGCGTTATTTCAAGCGAAGAATTAAAGACCTTCTCATACGATGTTAAATCCGTTACATGTAACGGCTGTAACAACCACTGCCAGTTAACCGTCAATACGTTTAGCGGCGGCAGAAGATTTATCGGCGGAAACAGATGTGAAAAGCCTGTCACCAAGAAAGCACAGGACGATTCTTTAAATATTTATGAATACAAATTATCGCTCCTAAAAGAATATTCTGACGATGTAACCGAAAAGTCCGAAGGTTCAAAGGTTATAGGTATTCCTCTTGCAATGAACATGTATGAAATGCTTCCTTTCTGGTACGCATTCTTCAAACAGCTTGGATATACCGTAAAAACATCGGGATTTTCTAACAGAGCAATGTACATAAAAGGCCAGGGAACAATTCCTTCGGATACGGTATGCTTCCCTGCAAAGATGATGCACGGACATATCCAGACCCTTATTGAAATGGGCGTGGATGTTATCTTTTATCCCGGCATGACTTATCATTTCGATGAGCACAAAGGCAGAAAGAATTACAACTGTGCGGTTATCTCGGGTTACCCCGAAGTTATTAAAGCCAACACGGTTAACTTCGGCGAAATAATTTACATCAACGATTATGTCGGACCTCATGTAAAGAGCAAATTCCCTGAGAAGATTAACGAAATTCTCTCAAAGAGACTCGGTACTTCTTTTACGAGTTCAGAGATAAAGAAAGCCTGCAAAGCAGCTTACTCGGAATACAGCAGTTACGTATCAAAGGTTCGTGCCAAAGGCGATGAAATCATAAAAAGAGCCAAAGAAGAAAACAAGAAAATCATTCTTCTTGCAGGCAGACCTTATCATGCAGATCCTGAAGTAAACCACGGTATTCACAAGCTTATCGCGGGCCTCGGATTTGCGGTTATAAGCGAAGACTGCGTATCGTACAAAATACAGAAATTCAAAACAAATATTATTGCCCAGTGGACCTTCCACCAGAGACTTTTCTCCGCGGCAAAATATGTGGCTGATAATGCGGACTTTTACATGGTTCATCTCGTATCCTTCGGCTGCGGTCTCGATGCGCTTACAACCGATGAAGTAAGAGAAATACTTGAGTGCAGAGGAAAACTTTACACTCAGATTAAGATAGACGAAGTAACGAACCTCGGTGCCGTTAAGATCAGACTCCGTAGTCTTATGGCGGCAATCGAATCGGGAAAGGAGGGCACAGCCAATGAGTAATCAGAGCCCTCATTTCGTCAAAAAAATAATGTTTACCATGAAGATGAAAAAGGACTACACGATTCTTTCTCCGATGATGTGCCCTATTCATTTCAGACTCCTTCGCCCTGTATTCCAGAGAGTCGGATACAAGGTTGACATTATGGAAAACGAAGGCCCGGATGTAATCCAGAAGGGCTTGAAATACGTTCACAACGATATCTGTTATCCCTGCTCGCTTATCACGGGACAGATGCTTGCAACAATGGAAAGCGGCAAATACGATCCTAACAAAGTTGCAATGATTATTACCCAGTCAGGTGGCGGATGCAGAGACTCAAACTATATTAACCTTATGCGTAAGGCATTTGAGAGAGCAGGCTATCCTAACGTTCCTTTTATTTCGGCTAACACATGGAACATGGAATACGCGCCCGGTATCTTTTTATCGCCTTTAACTCTTTTATCAGCGGCAGCTGCACTTGTTTACGGCGATGCATTAACCCTTGTTTCAAATCAGGTTAGACCTTACGAAGTTAAGAAGGGTGCAACGGATGAACTTTTAAACGAGTGGATTGAAATCCTCGGAAGAGGCTTTTCAAGAGGCAAAGGCTACACTGTTTCCGCAATGAAGAAAACCGTCAGCGAAATCTGCCGTACCTTCTCGGAAATAAAGGTTAAAAAAGTTGAAAAAGTAAAAGTAGCCGTTATCGGTGAACTTTACCTTAAATATTCGGTTCCCGGCAATAACCATCTTGAAGAGTTTTTGACCGAGCAGGACTGCGAATATTTTATACCGACAGTTTTAGGATTCGGTGCATACAAAACAAACGGTGCGCTTGAAGACCTTCGTACATACGGCGGACATCCGATTAAGAGATTAATCATGGAAGCTGTTATGAAATACTATTTCTTTATCGAGGATTTATTAATCAGCGGTATTGAAAAATGGCCTATGTTTACAGCTCCCGAGAGAGTTAACGATTTAAAGAAGAGAGCAGAAGGAATCATCGATACTACCAACAGCATGGGTGAAGGCTGGTACCTTGCAGCGGAAATGCTCGAACTCGCAGACCACGGATACGAAAACATTATCTGTGTTCAGCCCTTCGGATGCCTTCCCTGCCACGTAGCGGTTAAGGGTATGCAGAACAAGGTCAGAAGAGTAAATCCCAAAATCAACTCGGTTGATATCGAATACGATCCCGGTGCCACAAAGGTTAACCAGGAGAATCGAATCAAGCTTATGCTTGCGGTTGCTCGTGAAAATCTTAACAAATGATACAAACGGGGACGGTTCCGTTTTGGCCTTTTTTACCATTTAAGAACCGTCCCCAAATGGTCAAAAATTATGGCAATTTATCACAACTTAAGCGAAGAAGTTCAAAACAGAATCCGTGAAGACAGAGCTCTAAAAAAAGAAAACCCTTATGCTTTTAAAGATGAGGATGTTGTAAGAAGAGAGCCCGATCACGATATTGCCAATCTCTGGCGCCCCGCGTTTGTCAGAGATACGGAAAAAATCATGCACTGCCCTTATTATGTCAGATACATGGATAAGACGCAGGTTTTTTCGCTGTGTAAAAACGATGACGTATCAAGAAGAGCCACGCATGTTCAGTTTGTGGCAAGAATCGCAAGAAACATCGGTTCCGTTTTAAACTTAAACTGTGACTTAATCGAAGCCATTGCTTTGGGTCATGATATCGGACATACACCGTTCGGCCATGCGGGCGAGAGAAAGCTTGATGAAATATTATATAAAGGCACCGGCAAACATTTTAATCACAACATTCATTCCGCGAGAGTTTTAAGCGTTATTTTCCCTTTGAATTTAAGCCTTCAGACACTTGACGGAATCATCTGTCACAACGGTGAATTCGAATGTAAAAAATATAAGCCCGAACCCTATAATAATTTTGAAATTTTTGACGATAAAATGAAATATAGCTATGCGGACAGCGCGTACATCAAAACGCTCATTCCCGCAACGCTTGAAGGCTGTGTTGTCAGGGTTTCGGACATTATCGCATATCTTGGGAAAGACAGACAGGATGCGAAGAAGTTAGGACTCATTGAATCAGAGAAAGAATTCGGTTCGGCAGTAATCGGAAAAACCAATGCAGAAATTATAAACAACATGATAGTTAATATCATCGAAAACAGCTACGGTACCGATTACATTAAGATGGATGATGAGTATTTTGAAGCATTTTCATCTGCCAAAAAAGAAAATTACCAAAAAATTTATTTAAGTGATAAAATAGAAGATGTATACAAAGGAAAAATTTATCCGATGTTTGACGAGCTTTACGATGAGCTTTTAAAACAGGCGAAATCAGGCAGCGAGGATACATTTTTCTACAAACATCATTTGAAATACATCGAAGAAATCACAAAACCGTACAGAAGGATAAACGACTACCGCGACGAGAGTTTTGAGGAAATGGTGGTTGACTATTTAGCCAGTATGACGGATGATTATTTTGTGGAGTTACACGAATTATTATTCCCCGATTCTGAGTTTAAAGTAGAGTACAGGGGATATTTTGACTGATTGTAAAATCATCGGAGGACGAGGGGTTATGAAGAAAAAAGTTGCGGTATTTGCCAATACATGGAGTGCCGACATCGTGTCTTCTTTTTTAAACGGCTTTTACGATGCTCTTGAAAAAGATACAACGGACACGTTTGTTTTTCTTGCGGCCAATTCTTACGGCAGACCGGAATCACATAATCTTAGCGAAGTATCCATTCATTCACTTCCCGAACTTGAAAAATATGATGCGGCAATTATCTTTTCTCAGGGTCTTAATTCCAATCAGGTCAGAGATCAGATTTATGAAGACTGCGAAAAAGCAGGAATTCCCACATTCTGTATAGGTGACACTCATCCCGGATTCCACGGCGTTTTGGTAAAGACGGCCGATGCGATGAGAGAACTCTGCGACCATTTATACAATGAGCACAACGTCCGCAAAATCGCATTCTTCGCAGGTTCCCAGGAAAACGGAGACTCAAATGCCAGACTTGAAGCGGTAAAGAAATTTGCCGAAGAAAAAGGACTCGATTTTAACGAAGACCAGGTATTTTATTCAAACTGGGAAGTCCGCAGATGCATGCATTACATAGAAGAGAAGTACACCACCAGAGAGTCACTTCCCGATGCGATGATTTTTGCAAACGATTTTCTGGCTATTTCCGCCAATATGGCTCTGGATGCCAGAGGATTTAAGATTCCCGACGACGTGCTTGTAACCGGATTTGATTTTGCAAAGTCAGGTCAGATTTATTATCCTTCCATCGCTACGATTGACCAGAGATACGATCTGATGGGCGAATACTGCGCAAAGAGCTTAAAAGAAATAGAAGAAGGTAAGGAAGTACCTGCGGAGAAGTATGTTGACGGTGAATTTAAGCCCGGTGAAAGCTGCGGCTGCAAGAATCCTCGCAACGAAGACGTTAAGAGAAGAGAATACTGTCACAGACTCATCGGCAAAGAATATGAAGAAGATTACAGAATGAGCATTATCTACGGTATACGTGCCGCATTTCAGGAATCCAGCAAGTTTGCAACACTTCCTTCGAAACTCCAGAACACTTTGAATTTTACGGCCGATCCGGACCTCGACAGTTTCTACATTCTTATGGATCCTTCACTTGAAAGAATTGCCCTTGAAGATCCTGAAGAACTGCCGAAATACAGATATTCGAATAAACAGCAGGTTGTTGTTGCAAAGAAAAACAACAAACCTTTAAAGACCGATTATACCATCTGCAAATCGGAACTTATACCCGAGTATGACGGTGAAGGTAGAAATGAAGTTTATTTCATAATGCCGCTTTATATCGAATCCTTCGTAGTCGGATATTTCGCAATGGTCAGAAGCCCGAGAGGTATTGTTGACTGGATTTACTGGGAATATGCAAGCTGCTTCGGTCAGTCGCTGACATATTACAGAACGAACCTGAAACTGGCAGCATTAAATGACAAACTGTCCGAACTTATGCAAAAGGATGCCCTGACATCGCTTAAGAACAGAACTGCATACGAGAATGCCAAGGCTCATTTGAGAACACTTTACCTGGCACAGGATCTTCCCAAATTTGCCGTTGTCATGTTTGACTTAAACAACCTAAAAGAGATAAACGACGAATACGGCCACGGCATGGGCGATATTTATATCAAGAATTCCAGTGTGCTTATATGTAACACATTCAAGCATTCACCTGTATACCGTATCGGCGGCGATGAATTCGTTGCAATCGTAAAAAATGACGACTACGATAAAAAAGATGATCTTTTACAGGAATTCAGGGATGCGGTAGTCGAACTTTCGAAGCCCGAAATTCCGCCTGAAAAAAGAGTATCGGTTGCGGCAGGCATGGCTGATTTCGATGAGATCGAAAATGAAAACCTTGACAGTATATTCAAACTGGCCGATGACAGAATGTACGCAAACAAGCGTAAAATGAAGGCCGAAATGGGAATGATATAATTGAAAGGGTTATATAGATTGACCGGGTGTGAAAGCGCCCGGTCTTTTATTGTCTGAAAATTTGCCCAAAAAATAGGAAAGACCCGGGGATTGGGTCTTTCCAGGAGAAAATGAATAAAAAGTATTAAAAATACTAAAAATGAGGAGTGCTGACGAACCAAATCGTCAGGCAATGAATAAATGATTTAAATATATTATATTTTTGAACTGTGAAAAAAGTATGAACAATTTTGATTAATTTATAAAAAAAATTTTATGATTTTAACTCCAATAAATTGCCGTGTCCGTGTTGTAAAAACGCTATTTTAATGTTAAAATGGGAATGATGCAATTTAGGGCAACCAATGTATTGAGGCAAAGGAGTTTTATCCATGGATAATTTTACAGATAAGCTTGCACAGAAATTAAGCGCACAGGAGATGATTAAGGCTAATGCTCAGGCTGAAGCCAATGAAATGCGTCGTCTTCAGGAGCAGGTAGCTCAGTATGAAGCTATCCTTCAGGATATGCGCAAATTAAACTACAAAAACTCCGAACTTACAGATAAAATCAATGCACTCGTAGACGAGTCTATCAATAAAGTTCAGACCAGCCATGCAGAAGGCGAAGAAGGCGAGAACGCAGAAGTATCAAAGCAGCTTTCAGAAGAGATTATCACAGCTATCGATGAGGCTTTAAGCAACTTCGATTCCAATTTCGGAAGCGCATTGAACGAATCGGTCAATAATACCCTTCTTGTACCCGTTGGCGAAATGAAGCAGGAAGTTTCCGGTTCGGTAGCAGATATCAAGCAGATTGCCGAAGATTTCAAGGGATCCGCAGACGATATCAGATATGCATCGGATTTGGTAAGAAGCAGTGCAGATGATTTAAAGAATTCTGCAGATGCAATGAATTCCTCAATCGAAGGAATTATCTCATCCAGCGAGGAGATTAAGAATACAACTGCTGAACTTAAAAATTCAAACGATGAATTAAAGACAAGCGTTAAGACCAGTGTCGACAACGCTTTGCTTGCTATCAGAAGAGAGAACCGTGAAATCGCGGATCATCTGGAATACATCCGTTCCGGTATCGAGACGATTAACCGTCCGAGCGAGGAAGAGGAAATGCTCAAGAGAGAAGAGGAAGAAAGAAAACTCTTCGAAGAGCAGCAAAAAGAAGAAGCACGTCTGATTAAGGAAGAAGAAGACAAGAGAGCATTACAGGAAATGTTCAAGCAGTCAGACGACTTCGTACACAAGGAGAATGTAAAGGTATACCGTAACGTTCAGGCTGTAGTGGTTGACGAATTCAAAAACCAGACTGAAGGACTTACAAAGCATAACAGAGAACTTTATGCAAAGCTTAAATCCACCAAGATTGCGGTTACCATTGCGATAATTCTCGGAGCATTAAACTTAGTTCTTTCTGCACTTGCAGTATTTAACATTTTTAAGTAAATCCGGGCGTTATCTGTTGAAATATGAAATTCTTAACGCACCATTATAAACGTATCCGAGCAACATTTATAATAACAAGCCTATCCGTTTTTGTTTTAGGCTTGTTTTTGTTGCCGAATTTCACCACCTATTCTTCCGAAGGTAAAAACACTTTTACTTTATGGATTTTAGGCGAAGATATGGGTACCGTAGACAGCGTCGAAAAGGCAGATCAGATGCTTGTTGAAGCCAGAGAACAGCTGGCAGCGGGACACAATGATCTTTACATGATTGAAAATCTTCACAAAGAGATAGTTGGTGAAGAATCCATATACAAACAGGTTGATGATGAGGATGCGGTATACGCAAAAATCATCAAAACCCTCAAGGATCATCAGAAAGAGACCATGACCAGAGCATATATGGTTAAGGTCAACAATACCACCGTAAACCTGGCAAGTTCAGATGAAGTAAACGAGCTTTTGACCAGAGCAATTGATAAGTACGACGAAAACGACGAATACGAAGTCAGAACGGAAATAAACGATGACAGAATCATGTCCACACTTACAGCCAAACTGACAAGAAGAGATATAGATTTCGATTCGGTTTCATTTAATGCCGGCATTGAAAGCGTGATAGGCAAGGATATAGCAGAGTCCGAACTTATCGAATATATGGATTTTAAGGATATCACTCAGGGTATCATGGATATAGGATTTTCTGAGGAAGTAGAAGTTGCGGAAACTTATATTCCTAAGTCGGAACTTGTGGATGTTGACACTGCACTTTCCATACTTACGGGACTGCAGGATGTTGAGAGAATTTACGAGGTTCAGGCGGGCGATACACTTTCTGCAATTTCGAATAAAGTCGGGATTCCGATGGAAGGCCTTGTTGAGTTAAACAGCGAATACTTAAAAGACGTCAATTCCACAATCCGCGCGGGACAGGTACTTAAAATCACCGTTCCCGAACCCGAACTTTCGGTTCTCTGGACCAGAAGAGAAATCGTTGAGGAAAGCTACGAAGCTGATATTATTTACATCGACAATGACAACTGGTACACCACCAAGCAGGTTACTCTTACAGAGCCGTCTGCAGGTTACAGAAAGATAGTCAGTGATGTAACATATAAAAATGAAAATGCGGTAAACAGAAACATCGTAAAAGAAGAGATTCTTTTAGAGGCTGTTGCAAAAGTGGTTGAGAGAGGTACCAAGGTTCCTCCCACATACATCAAGCCCATCTCCGGCGGTTCCGTATCCAGTGGATTCGGAAGAAGAAATTCACCCGGCGGAATCGGATCGAGAAATCACCAGGGTGTTGACTTTGCCATTCCTACAGGTTCTACGGTTATGGCATCAAGCGGTGGTACGGTTTCATCTGCAGGATGGAGCGGCGGATACGGATATCAGGTACTTATTACTCATCCTGACGGCTCTCAGACCAGATATGCCCACCTTTCCAAGGTACTTGTATCTGCAGGTCAGAGCGTTGCCCAGGGACAGAAGATCGGTCTTTCCGGCAGCACGGGTATTTCAACCGGACCGCACTTACATTTTGAGATTATTCTTAACGGTACTCCGGTTAACCCGTTGAACTATATTAACTAAAACACCGGTGCCTGACTCCGAAGGTGTCTGGCATCGATATTGAGGAAATATATGGAAATTTACAGAATAAGAGGAGGAGAAGCCCTTAACGGAACGGTAGATATAAGCGGTGCAAAGAATGCCGCACTTCCGATCCTGGCTGCTACGATTCTTACGGATGAGACAATTACATTAGAGAATGTTCCGAAAGTCAACGATACTATTATCATGGTTGAGACTCTTGAAAACTTAGGTGCAAAAGTCAGGTATATTGACGACAACACCTTGGAGATTAACACTTCAACCATCGATAAGTATGTTGTTGATAATCCCAACATCAAGAAGATACGTGCCTCATACTATTTTGCAGGTGCGCTTCTCGGCCGCTACAGACAGGCCAGAGTTCCTCTTCCCGGAGGATGCAATATCGGCGGACGAGGACTTGATATGCACGAAAAAGGCTTTGAAGCCCTTGGTGCTGATGTAAAGATTACCGCTACGGAAATTGTTGTGGACGGTCTTCAGGGACCTTTAAGCGGAACCAGAATGTACATGGATAAGGTTTCCGTCGGAGCTACGATTAACATTATGCTTGCGGCTGTTTTGACACCCGGTAAAACTGTTATTGAAGGCGCCGCTAAAGAGCCCCATGTCGTTGATGTGGCAAACTTTATAAACGGTATCGGCGGACATATTACCGGTGCCGGTACTGACAAGATAAGAATTAACGGTGTACCTGCTCTTCGCGGCGGTACATATGCGGTTATTCCCGATCAGATAGAGGCAGGTACTTTTATGATGGCAGCAGCCATCACGCACGGTGACATAGTGGTTAACAATGTTATCCCTACCCACCTTGACAGTATTTCTTCGAAACTCCGTGAAATCGGCTGTAAGATTGAAGAATCAGATGACTGGGTTCGTGTAATCGGTCCTAAGGACAGGCTTAAGAGAACGCAGGTTAAGACGCTTCCTTATCCCGGATTTCCTACGGATATGCAGCCTCAGATTTCGGTTGCACTCGGACTTGCGGACGGATGCTCGACCGTGGTTGAATCAATCTTCGACAACAGATTCATGTATGTCAACGAGCTTAAGAAGATGGGCTGCAATATCGTGGTTGATGAAAGCACTACGGCATATATTGATGGTGTTGATTATTATCAGGGAGCCAATATGACGTCTCCCGATTTAAGAGCCGGAGCTGCACTTGTGCTTGCTGCTCTTGCAGCCAAAGGAGTATCCGAAATTGACGGAATAGAATATATTGAAAGAGGCTACGAGAATTTCGACAAGAAGTTAAGAAATCTCGGAGCTGACATAGAGAAATTGGAAGTATAAACAGACTGTATTTTTACAGTCTGTTTGTTTGTTTGGTTAAGGGAGATATTTATTTTATGAGCGATTTTATAAAAAAATATCCTGGTTTAATTATATTTTTTACATTGGGATTGGTCACGATTCTAATATTTGTTATGTATTTAACATGGTATAGGGTCAACAATTCCAAGCAGCAGGATATATACGAAGATATTAAAGAAGAATCATGGATAAGCAATACTGCTTTGATTGATACAATAGTTGATACAAAAGTTTCCTATGAAAACGAACAGGAAATTATTACAGATGAAAACTTTAAAAGAGTACCGGATTTAAAGAAATATAAAGAATTAAATCCGGACGTTGTGGGGTACATATACATACCCGATTCAGTCATAGATTATCCGATTTTACAAAAAGAAGGAAGCGATGACTATTATCTGAAACATAATTTTGACCAAAAAAAAGGATATCCGGGGTGTATAAGTATTGAAAAATATGCCAACCCGTGCTTAAATGATAAAGTGAGTACAATTTATGGACATAATATGCACAATGGAACCATGTTTGGCAGTCTTCACAGAATGTACAGAGATTTCGATTATTTTAAGGCACACGAATATTTTTATATTTACACCGAGGAATCGGTAAGAAAATACAGATTTATATGTATTACTCATTATTCGGACGATCACCTTCTGAAAGATGATTTCAAAATGAACGATGACGGAGATTTTGTTTTTGAAGGATTCAAAGGAGATGAACCGACAAAAATAATGCAGGCTCTGAAAGACTATAATGATGAGAAAGCGTATTTTGATCAAACGGAAATAACTGACGATGATGAACTAATGATCCTCTCGACATGTAATACAGACAGAACCAGGGTAGTAGCTGTCGGTTTAAAAACAGAGGATTTTAGAATAAACTAAAAAATGTTTCACTAGAAGGATGGCGAGTAAAATGAGACAGAAGAATTTGTTACTAAGAATCGCAACATTTGCTCTTTCGGGAGTGTTATTGATGCCTTCGGTTTTCGGAGCATCAAGAATGATTGTCAGTGCTGAAGAAGCGCCTGATTACGACGCGGCGAGTGCAGTTAACTACAGCAATATCCTTGGAGATATGGTTGATTTTGGTGTTTTTGCAAATGCTTTTACACAAAATGAGCATATGGAGTCCACTTTGGCGGCCGGCACATTTACCAACAAGGTTTCAAATGATCCCAACGGCATGAATAATGATGTGGATTTTCTTACAAAAGAAAGCACGGCGCATATCGTTGTCGGAAATATCACAAATAAAATGAGATTCGGAAAAACAACGGCCGGAACATTCAAATTTGAATTAAGCCAGAGTTTATATGATGAATTTGTCAAACAAACGTATTCTACTACCAGCAACAAATCCAAACATTTTGTTTTTGATACGATTTTTTTTGCGGATAATCCGACGGTTCAGGTCAGTAAAAAAGATGTCACCTCATGGGTATCAGGCAAGATAGAGGATATTAAAACACAGTCGGAAACATTAAAGGAAAAAAATGTCATAAATTATAAAACTTATATGAAGTCGGGATATCTTGACTTAAGTGACAGCAGTTTTGAAGACAAAACGGTATATATCAATATTGATTCTAATCTTAAGTCGAAGTTATCTCAAGCGAGCGGTCTTAAGATAAAGAAGAATTCTTCTACGGTAATAGTTTTCAATTATACCGGAACAGATTCCATTACATTTAATAAGTTCGAGGTAAATGTTAAACAACCGAACGGATCTTTTATGAAAATCACTTCGGAAACTCCATGGCAAGGAAACGAGGGAACAGGCAATCAGACAGCAACGAACGTTGATAAAGAAGTCTGTCAAAAAATCATTTGGAATATTACCGATAATCCTGAAGTAAAATTAAATACTACCGCAGGCGTTTTTTTGGCACCCAATTGCAAAAAAGTTACGATATATGAGGGAAGTTGCGCCGGATGGTTGGTTGCAGACACTATAACAAGCTATAAAGAGTGGCATTATATATATAGAGGAGGCAGTCAGGAGGTTACTACCGATAAGGTCGGAGAAATCCATTTTGCACTGGATAAAGCTTTTACCAAAGAGTGGAATGGAAAAAATACTGTTGCGGATACCACAATAAGCAGTAATGCAGGTGATTATTCATTCTCTTTAAAAAGAATGAAAGATAATACTTATTCCGAAGAAGCAGATAATAAAGACCATAACAAGAATGCATCGAATGCAGCTACAGGAAAGGTAACTTTCCCTTCGATTGGATTCCATTCGGGGTCGGAATACGCAACATCTCCGTATTATGTAGGAGAAGGAGATACAAAACACTATTATTATAAGATAACTGAAGACGATGCCGGAACACAAAGTGGGGAAATTGTTAAATCTACCGGATATGTCACAGTTGACTTAACTGTAACCAATACGGATGGAACGCTTTATTTTAAAGCAGATTATACTATCAGATTGGGAGATAAAAATAAAACTATCTATAAAAGTGTTACTAATATAGATCCGTCTTCTTCGGAATTTCGATTAGGCAAATTCTTCAACAAGGTTGGACCTGAAAAAGGAGCTCTCGAAGTATATGTATATAAGAAAGGTACAACAACACCTGTAAGCGGAGCAGACGTAAGTGTTGGAAGCGAATCACTCGGAACAACTGATTCGACAGGAAAGAAAGAAAAGAGCAATCTTGATGCAGGAGATTATACAGTATCAATAAAAGCACCTGAGAATTACAAAGTATCCGGAGATGCAAGCCAGACAAAAGAAGTAAAGAGCAACAATACAACAACATATATATTCTATGTTGAAGAAATACCCGGAGCTCTCGAAGTATATGTATATAAGAAAGGTACAACAACACCTGTAAGCGGAGCAGACGTAAGTGTTGGAAGCGAATCACTCGGAACAACTGATTC
>JAFYHV010000058.1 GCA_017538995.1 Lachnospiraceae bacterium
AGACAATTATTAGGATAATACCCACGAAGATAAGGAAGAAATAAAAGAGGTTAACCATAGCGGTAAGGATAAGACCAAATATTGCTCCGGGATGAGTCTCTAATATTCTTGTTACCTTGTCGGAATAAATTTCAAACGCCACATCCATAAGACCGGGATTCGTTTGAACAGTTTCCGAAAATTTGTTAAGCGAATTCTGAATACCGTCAACCACTCCTGCAGGGATCGTCTTTCTTGCAAGCGGAATTATCATTGCGGCATAAAGGTTATATCCCATATGAAGCAGAACCGTATATCTTAACTTACCGGTCTTGCAGTAAATATATGCGAACAGAATACCGAGTCCGAAAGCATAGAAAAACTGAATAAAATTACCGTGATATACAGCAAAAGTAAATGCTGAAATCATAATGGCAGCGCCATATCCGTATTTACATGTCGAATTAATAACCAGTCTTCTGAATATCAGTTCCTCAAGAATAGGCACTACAATTCCGACTGTAATAATTCCGAATATAAGATAAATCCAGGAATCATCAGCATATAAAAGATCAGCTATAAGATTACTGCTTGTTAAAACACTGGATAAAGCCATGTTCAGAATTGCAGCAGGTGCAATCAAGATTCCGTTTACTATAGAACCTATAAACTGACCGATTCCTCCGATACCGAAGCAGCAAAGGAACATTACAAGCCACCATCCGAACTTAAGAGAACTTCTCTCAGGCTTCTGAGCTGTTTTCTTTGTAAGAAGATAAAGCACCAGAGCACCGACAGAAACCGAAATCATAAGGTCCAAATATGTCAGAACGGAAACAATGGTATTTAATGCACCGCTTGACTCAAATCTTAAATATGCATATGTGAAACCGTTATGTACTTTCTGGCTGAATGTTTCCATAAAGCCGGTAAAAAACGATCTCGGCAAAACAAAAACTGTCTGTAATGCAAGTATAACAAGTATGGAAACAGTCAGTTTCCAGAGCAAAGAAGCAAAATATTTTTTCTTCTGTTTCTTAAGCTCAACTTCGTCAATCAAATTGATATTATCCACTATTCTTCCTCTTAAGCGTTTTTACCACAGCACTTTTTGTATTTTTTTCCTGATCCGCAAGGACAGGGATCGTTGGGATAAATCTTCTCATCTTTTACGATGGTTGTAGAAGCTTTCTGCTCTTTGTAAAGTGCCTTCTTTTCATCTTCTGTGAAATATTCATTCCACTCTTCAAGGTTGTAAAGCCAGTCAGCACCTGCAGCAACCATGTTCTTGTAAAGAAGTTCCTTGTCGTATTCAAGGCTGATCATTGTATCCTCATCCATTTCCTCGATAGGATTGGGAGTTACAAGTGAATCATTGATACCGTCAAGAATACCTGTCATATAAAAGGTATCAACGCCGTATTTTTCGCAAAGTTCTTTTACGGTTCCTTTTACGGGCTCTTTCTCAGGAAGAAGTTCCTTGTAGAATTCCTTCTCAAGTGTAAAATATTTGTTCCAGATAGGCTGCAAAGTTGATTTGTCAGCTGTCTCGTCATAAGCTTTCGCACGCCATGTGTCTAATAATTTCATATTTTATCCATCCTTTATATATTTTTAATTTTCAGACTGTTACTTAGTATAAAACAAATCATCCAAAAATGGAAGTTTTAATAACTGATGTACATTGCGGGACGAACACCTATGCCTTCATAATACGGATAATAATTTTCCCCGGCTCCGCATTGACCGCCGAAAGATACTGCAAGAACCAACTCCGGAGAAGTACCGACAGAACGAAGCCACCATTGACAGCTATGACGACCATTCATTTCAGATGTTAATCCATATTTATTTTTAAAAGCCGATGAGTCGTCTACCAGAAGTTCACAATCGGGGCTAAAATTTTCATTAACGTAAGCGGTTGATTCACATGATAAATTCTGATTATATCCGGTGGGATAGTCATCATCATACCAACTGTATTCCCCAAAATAAGTTTCGCAATCCTCAAGGCTTAGGAGAAACACCTTATCTTCAGTATCATTTCCGCCGTCAATATCAACATAAGGATTATTTTTATTCTCTACAGTCACTAAAGGAATCAAATTCTTTTCTGATTCGGAAAAAGCCTCATCATAAAAATCATTATTTAGCCAGTGTCTTAAATCACATGTTTCCCATGTGACGATATCCGAATTAGGATGATATGGTCTTTGGGTAAGCGAATATTTACTTACAACATATGCCTTTCCTTTTTTAACACTTATTACCTGCCATTCAATATCTTCCTTTCCATCGGAAAGATTTCCATCTTGCTCATATTTGCCGAATTTAATTATATCTCCGACTTTATAAGGGCAGACATGAGTTGCTTTGTATGAACCTCTGTTAATTCCGTAAGTTTTGCAAATACCGTCAAATTCTACAGAGTTAACGAAACCTTCAAATACCTGATCTCTGGTTATTCCTTCATCAAGTTTTTTTAACCAGTCAGCTTTTCCGGGCGCATCGGATGCTCTGCCCATTAATGCTATATAAAGGTTTTCTACATAGTCTTCATCTGATAACCCAAGATCTTCATATTCCTGACTCTGGATAAAACTTCTTGCACATTCCGAACCGGTAATTTGTTTTTTTACGAGCTTTTCCACCCAGTTCTTCTGTCCGCCGATATCTCCAAGTCTTCCGAAGCATACTTTGTAAAGTCGCTCTACGAAAAGATTTACATTATTTACCTGAAATCTGTCATATCCGATTACAAATCTGCCTGAGGAAATTCCGTAACTTTCACAAATGTTATAAAACTCCTGCGAGTTAGCAAAACCTGCGAAAACTTCAACTCTGGATTTACCGTCTTTTAACTGGCCTACCCAGTCCTCAAAGCCTTCTTCATCAGGCTCTCTGCCCATAAAAAGCATATAAAGATCTGTTACGTAATCTTCATTACTCTTATTATTCTTGGTATACTCAGGGCTGAATAAAAAGCCATATGCCACATGCACACCTACAGCCTCACCATTTAAGAGTTGACCTTTCCAGTCTGCAAAGCCGTCAGGATCTGACCCTCTGTCAAGCGTAACCGTGTAGCAGCGTTCAACGAAATCATCTATGGTACCGGCTGCAGCCCTTGTTTTAAGTGCAGGAAATGAAATAACTGATAATACCATCAGTAATGACATTAATACACTCATTATTTTCGTGATTTTGGTTGATTGATTTTTCATAAGAAAATCCCCCTTGAATTCTTTTTTCACACACATAATATTATATATGGTAATCTGTGACGAAACAATGTATATTATAAAAAGAATAAATATATTGATTAATTAATAAACAAGATATAAATATACTGGACGGATGTTTGGAATATCAAGCAAAATATATTGTAATAGGTGATAATATGTTAAAAAGAATCTTTGCTGTAATCGGTTTAATTGTAATTCTCAGTTGGATAATTGCCACCCTTGCGCTGGCTGTCTTTCCGATTCCCATGAAATCAATTTTATTCCCCATATTTGCGGCAGGATGTGTTTTACTTCCGATTCTCTTATGGCTACTTTTATGGATGATAAGTGTTGTGACAGGTAAAAAGAATATTGCAACTTTAGAAGTTAACAAAGAGGACGAAGAAATATTATCTAAAACATCAACAGAAGATGCAAATAGTTAATTGATTTAATAAAGACCCAACTCATTTTGAGTTGGGTCTAATTCATTAATAATCTTTCTCCGATCCATTTGTAACAAAAGTTTTATTGCTATAAAAAGGTTGTATAAAAGAATCTGTTTCTACCGAATAAACTCCCTCTTCAAAATAACCGAATTTCCCGTCAAAATCCTTTATTCTACAATCATAAGGAATATTGAGTTTTTTGCTTTTATTTCCTTGCTTATCAATCAAGTAAAATTCTTTGTCATTTACATATTGGCTATCTAAATAAGCAATAATCATTTTACCATCAGATTGAACAAATTCTGACCCTGCCTTAATTGGATTATACAAAGCCTTTCCATTACCATCCATAACAGTTACATATTCATGGTTATCATTACTAGAAATTATTAGTGAAACATAACCATTAGAAAAGAATCTATCTTTAAACATTTCATTGTATGAACCAAAATATGAATTTCCAAATCTCCAAGTCCAAGTATTTTGAAAAGTAGGAACATTAATTGGCTTATTGTTCACATCATATCTATACAATTTGTTGTCGTATTGCCAGTACCCTTCTCCTAAATATAATGAACCATACGCATATTTGTTTGACAAATTTGGGTTAGTCGAGTCGTCAGCACTCATTTCAACGAAATCATTTTTATCCAACTTACAACCATAAATCATAAGTATTCCATCATATTCAACAATATTTCTAAAAGAAGGAATTATACTTTTAAACGATTTTCCTTCAGCACAATTAAATACCAAACCTATATCTGAATAATCTTCATTTAATTGAATAATCCATATATCTTCTCCTAAATATAAGGCTTTGTTTAAAGTATCATCTTCATCCATTAAATCAATATTGAATGTTTTCTGAATATTACCATTTTTATCCATTAATAATAATTCATTTAGATTTGAGGTGTTATTTCGGTTTTTTCTTTCAACCAAATATATATTATTTTCATATCCCAAAATTTTATATTCAAACTTATCGGTATTACTAAATTGGTAAGTCAAACCATATTTTCCTCCAAACCAATGTTCCGTTAACTCATTAATATAAAAATTCCCATCATCATATAATCTTCTGTCTGCTAACGCATTAAACTCAATAATGACTTCTCCATTTTCTTTCATATAACAATAATGAGTATAACTTCCGTTTCCATTTGAAGAAAATTGCATTTCTAAAACACCAGACAAACTTCTTGTCGCACAATACCTTGAAACTTCTCGAGTTTTTTGAAGTTCTTTTCCTATTTCCTTTGCTGTATAAGTACCTTTATCTATTTTATAGGTAGCACAAATATTAGCAAACTCTGTTGAATTTGCAAAACCTGCAAAAACTTCATCCCGTGTTTTACCGCTTGCAAGGGCATTTAGCCAGTTCTCTTTTCCTCCTGCATCAGACGGTCTTCCCATCATTGCAAGATAAAGGTTTTCTACAAATTCTTCATCAGATAAACCTTTATTTGTATATTCCTGGCTGAAGATAAAAGCTCTGGCACATTCTGAACCGGTAATCTGTTTATTAATGAGTTTTTCAACCCAGTTTCTCTGGCCATCCTTATCACCTATTCTACCGAGTGTGATTTTATATAATCTTTCTACAAAAAGATTAACATTGTTTACCTGAATTCTGTCTTTTCCAACCACAAATCTTCCGCAAGTAATTCCGTAGCTTTCACAGATATTATAAAACTCCTGCGAATTAGCAAAGCCTGCGAAAACTTCAACTCTGGATTTACCGTCTTTTAACTGACCAACCCAGTCTTCAAAACCGGCCTCATCAGGTTCTCTGCCCATAAAAAGCATGTATAGATCCGTTACATAATCTTCCGGACTTTTGTTTTTCTTTGTGTATTCAGCGCTGAATAAAAAGCCGTATGCAACATGAACGCCTACCGCTTCACCATTTAAAAGCTGGCCTTTCCAGTCTGCCATACCATCAGGATCCGAATTTCTGTCAAGGGTAACCTGATAACAGCGCTCAACAAAATCATCAACGGTCCCTGATGCTTTAGCTTTTATAATGGGTATATTCATAATAGTCAATAATAAAGCAAAAGATATTAGAATACCCAAAATCTTATAACTACTCTTTGTTTGTCTCATTTTCGAATCCTCCTCTTCCTAGTTCTTGAGTAAAACATTTACATTTTTACATATACTCTCCGACTTCTTTCTGAATCGAAGGAATTATCTTAATGTCGGGGAAGTTCATTTCAAAGAAACCTCTCACAAGATCAACAAACATAATCTCCGTTCCGTAATGTCCTGCATCAATTATATTCAATCCCTGTGAAACCGCATCCAGCGCTGCGTGATAAGACATATCTCCGGTAATAAGCAAATCGCAGTTTTCTTTTATGCACTCGTCTATCATTGATTTGCCTGCGCCTGTACAGACTGCCACACGGCCAATCATACTGTCGAGATTTCCGTAGACTTTAACTACGTTTAATCCGAAACCGGATTTTGTTCTTACAACAGCTTCTCGTAACATTATGTCAACCGCTTCTTTATCGCCATTAACGAATTTACCGATACTTCCCATACCGATTTTATCATTATCTTGATTTATGTTAACCTCTATTGCGCGTTCTCTTTTGATACCAAGAACTTCGTCTGCAACTTCGGAAAGTCCTGTCGCATCTATATTGGTATGCATTGCAATATAATTGATATTGTTATTTGCAAGCTTAAGAATTCTGGCTGTAATGAAGTTCTCTGAATTGATCTTTGTTACAGGTGAAAAGATAAGCGGATGATGTGAAATAATTAAGTCTGCATTCGCCTGAATCGCCTGTTCTACCACTTCATCCGTTACATCTAAAGTCACAAGGATTCTTTCAACCTCGGCTTCCATATCTCCTAAAAGAAGCCCTGAGTTATCCCAATCTTCCTGTAATTCGAAAGGTGCAATTTGATTTATACTGTCATAAATTACTTTTAAAAGCATATGCGCTCCTTTAAATGTGTTTTAACTCTTTTATTTTATCAAATAAAATGAAAAAAGCGAAGTATTAAACTTCGCTTTTGTTTTCCTTACTGATTTCGCTTGCCCATTCAAGAGCATCGTCGATGTGCGGTCTGAAATTATCCTTACCGACTTTATCGATAAATCCGCTCTTTTCCATAGTTTTATAAGGCTGTTCATTTACATGCGAGAACACAAGCTTAACACCCTTTTCTTCGCATCTTTTATGTAGTTCTTCCATCGAATGCATTGCCGTTGCATCAAGCGCAGGCACACCACGCATACGAATAATAATTACTTTCGTAAAGTCCTTAAAAGAAACGCCCGCGAGCTGGTCCGCATCGCCGAAGAACATCGGACCTGTGATTTCGTATACACGAACCTGCTTGGGAACCTTTTTAAGTTCCGGACCGTCGGGATCTTCATCGGGATCAAAATATTTCCAGCCCTGTACGCTTGAAACATCGCTCATACGTTTCATAAAGAGAACGCACGCAATAAGCATACCGACTTCAATTGCAACTACAAGGTCGAATGATACAGTCAGTACAAACGTAAGTACGAGAACGAGAATGTCGCTTTTAGGAGCGGTTTTGCAAAGATGCACGAATGTTCTCCACTGGCACATATTGTAAGCAACCATAAAGAGAATTGCCGCAATTGTAGGCATCGGAATAAGTGCCGCATAAGGCATAAGGAATACAAGCACAAGGATGAGCACAATCGAATGTACCATACCTGCTATGGGTGAACGTCCGCCGTTTTTAATATTAGCTGCAGTTCTTGCAATAGCGCCTGTCGCAGGAATACCGCCGAAAAGTGCAGAACCAACGTTACCGATACCCTGTGCAATAAGTTCCATATTTGAACGGTGATGTGAATTTATCATACTGTCTGCAACAACACATGAAAGCAGTGATTCAATCGCAGCCAAAATCGCAATAGTAAAACCGTCTGGAATTACTGACATTACGGAATCCACAGTTACTGCAGGAAGATGAAATGCCGGAAGCTTGTTGCTGATTGTATAAAGCTCTCCGATTGTCTTAACATCCATCTTAAGGAATTTAACCATCAGAATTCCGACTATAACCGCAATCAGTGAACCCGGTATTTTATCCGTTATAAAAGGCCATACAATAAGAATCACAAGGCATACGCCACCAACGATAATCGCCTGATAATTGATTGTCTTGATATTTAAAACAATTGCTTTTATCTTATCCACGGTTTCAATCGTAACGGTTCCTTCCGGGAATGAAAGACCCATAAAATCCTTAATCTGACCGATAAGAATCGTAACCGCGATACCTGCTGTAAAACCTGTTGTGATTGTGTAGGGAATGTATTTGATTAATCCGCCGAGTCTGAATACACCCATCAGAATAAGTATGATTCCGGCTATTACGGTTGCAATAATAAGTCCGTCCATACCTTTCTTGGCGATGATTCCTGCAACGATTGTTGCAAATGCGGCTGTAGGTCCCGCGATCTGAACACGCGAACCGCCAAAGAATGAAATTAAGAAGCCCGCAACAATTGCGGTATATATACCCTGCTCGGGACCTACACCCGACGCGAGCGCAAGGGCAATAGAAAGTGGCAGCGCGATAATTGCAACAATTATGCCTGCCACCAAATCTTTAATAAACTTTTTGCCGTCATAGTTCTTCATGACACTGAAGAGCATCGGCTTTATCTTATCCTGTTTCATGTAATTATCTCCTTTTTTGTACCCGAAGCAATACACTACCACCAAAAAAAGCAAATTACAAGAAATTTTTTATTTTAATTCTTTAAACCTGTCATATGCATCGTTCATTATCTGAAGTTCCTTATTTATAACAGGCAGTCTGTCCGAATCGTCGGGCAGATAGGATTTTATGGTCTCATACTTATTTATAAGGAATAAAAGAAAACTCTCGTAAGTCTTCTTATCCATTCCTTCATAATACGGATATTTTAAATCAAGACACTCTTCTGTCGTTGCCTTCTCATAAATTTTCTTTAAAACGACCGGCACATCATCAAAGCTCATAAAAGATAAAGAATCCTCTCTCATAAAAGAATTCTTAACCTTTAAAACGGTATAATATTTCCCGTCCTCAAGCACCATGTCTTCAAAAAGAATATCGTATCCGCATTTTTTAAGATAAATTCTTACAAGTTCAAGGTCCGACTGAAGCTGGATATAAAATACATTCATTCTTCTGAAGAATTCATCAGCCTCATGAATTATCTTAACTCCCATCAGGCCGCCCATACCGCAGATTACGGCCGTATCAAAAGGATACTCGTCGTACTTGTCTTTTATGGTTAATAAGCCGTCGGAAAGGCATGTGCTGATTTTATCTTCAAGACAATACTCTTTTATGTGTTCGCTGGCTCTTTTAAGAGGGCCTTCGTTTATATCGCTGCAGAAGGCTTTCTTTATTTTGCCGGATTTAACCAATGCAATTGCAAGAAATCCGTGGTCACAGCCGATATCCGCCAAAAAAGCAGCCGGCTCGACCAGGTTGGCAACTTTAAAAAGTCTTTTGGACAAATTGTACCTGTTCATACCGACTGCCTTTCTAATTAGTCTTCAATATAATCACGAAGTTTGCCTGAACGTGAACGCTGACGAAGCTTTCTTAAAGCCTTTGCTTCAATCTGACGAATACGCTCTCTGGTTACGTTGAATTCTTTTCCGACTTCTTCAAGGGTTCTTGCCTTTCCGTCGTCGAAACCGAATCTTAATCTTAATACTCTCTCTTCTCTTTCGGTAAGGGTTCCTAATACCTCATCGAGCTGTTCCTTAAGAAGTGTCTGGGTTGCGGCTTCTACGGGAATGGGTACGTTTTCATCGGGAATGAAATCACCGAGATGTGAATCTTCCTCTTCACCGATAGGAGTTTCAAGTGATACGGGTTCCTGTGAAATCTTAAGGATTTCTCTAACTCTCGCTACATCCATCTTCATGTAATCAGCGATTTCTTCGGGCGTCGGTTCACGACCGTATTCCTGAAGTAACTGACGTGAAACTCTGATGAGTTTGTTGATGGTTTCTACCATATGTACAGGAATTCTGATGGTTCTTGCCTGATCGGCTATGGCACGTGTGATTGCCTGTCTTATCCACCATGTAGCATATGTGGAGAATTTATATCCCTTGCTGTAGTCGAATTTTTCTACAGCCTTGATAAGTCCGAGGTTACCTTCCTGAATAAGATCAAGGAATAAAAGTCCTCTGCCGACATATCTCTTTGCGATTGAAACTACAAGACGAAGGTTTGCTTCGGAAAGTTTTTTCTTGGAGTTCTCACCTTCGAGAATCTTCTTCTCAAGGCTTTTTCTTTCTCTGTCGGAAATATTGTCGCCTTTTTCAAGGAGCTTTCTCTTGGCTTCTTCGCCGATTTCCATCTTCTTGGCAAATTCGATTTCCTCGTCTGCCGATAAAAGAGGAACTTTACCGATTTCCTTAAGATACATTCTGACAGGGTCATCTGTATCGATACCGAGTTCGCCGGATAAATCAATTTTGTCGATATCCATGTCGATTTCGGCTTCAACGACACTCGCTTCATCCATCATAAGTCCGAGTTCGTCATCGGTAATAAGATCTTCATCCTCCATAGGTCTGAAAACATCAATGTTGTTGGAATCCATGAATTCCTGAAGACGATCGTATTCCTCCTCGCTCATTGAAACACCTTCAAAGTGCTTGTCAATGTCTGAGGGGTCTAAGATGTTCTTTTTCTTCTTAGCCAGTTTAAGTAATGATTTAAGTCTTTCTTCAAAGAGTTCATTTACTTTGGGCTCTTCTACAGATTCGGGAGCTTCTTCGATGAACTCTTCATCTTCAATTACTTCGACTTCTTCGATTACTTCTTCGGTCTTTTTTCTTCTTCCCATTTTCTTTCTTTTCTCCTTATTCAGGTATTGTTATTTTGATTTTTCTGATTTCCATCAGTTCTTTTTTCTTATCCATATATTCTTTAGGGCCAAGTCCGGCTTCGCTTTTTCTTAATTCTTCAAGCGAATTAGACTTAAGTCGGAATATTATGTCAACCAACGCACCTGCTATCTCTTCTTTGTCTTCAACACCGTTAAGTGATGATGTAAACATATTCGAAACTGTTTTCTGAACTTCCTCGTCCTCAAACATATTTACCATTCTTGCAGGTGAAGCATTGCCGTTCTTTAAATCCTCGAAAAACTTTGTCGCAACCTCTTTGTAAGGCTCGTCCCAGAAATCTTCAGGTGAAACAGTGTTTTTAATCTGAGGATAAATCGACGGATATTCAGCAAGATAGGTTAACATAAGTTGCTGAACCCTGGCTTTGGAATCATCTTTCTGTTCATGAATTCCGGACTGTTCTCTTACCGGCCTGTTGAAATTCCTAAGCCTTCCTGCTTCCTTTGCAACCATGTTTGTCAGTGTATCGACACTGATGCCCATCTCTTTGGCACACGCTTTGATGTAATTGGTTCTTACAACCTCATCTTTCATCTCTGCTAAAAGAGCCGCCACTTCGTTGTCATATCTCGTATTTGCATCGGGATCTGTGGGGTCATACTTCTCTCTTAACGTGCCTATCTCGAATATAAAAGCATTCTTTGCTTCATTAATTCTCTTCTGATATTCTTCTTTGCCAAGATTCTTAATAAACTCATCCGGATCTTTGTAAGGCTTCATATCAATTACCTTACAAGACAGTCCGAATTCCCTGCATATCTTTGCGGCTCTTATTGCTGCCGTAACGCCGGGTCCGTCTGAATCGTATGAAAGATAAACGTCATTTACATATCTTTTTATGATATTTGCCTGTCCGGGTGTGAATGCCGTACCAAGCGATGCAACGGCCATGTTAAAGCCTGCCTGGTGAAGTGCTATTACATCCATATAACCTTCGCAGAGAATGAAGAACTTGCTCCTTGAAGCTCTGGCAATGTCAAATGCATAAAGATTTGTACTCTTGTTAAATACAGGTGTTTCGGGTGAGTTTAAGTATTTCGGTTCGCCGTCTCCTAAAACTCTTCCGCCGAAGCCGATGACTTTTCCGGCCTGATTCTTAATCGGAAACATTACTCTGTTCCAGAATTTAGCTCTTAGGCCGTGTCGCTCATCAAATACTCCGACACCCGAATCTATGATTTCTTTATCTGTAAAGCCCTGGTTTTTAAGATATGCAATACAGTCTTTTCCGGAAACACTTGAAAATCCGAGTCCAAACTGCTTCATCGTTTCGTCGGAAAGTTCTCTTTTCTTAAAATAATCAAGTCCGACCTTTCCCGCGTCGCTTCGAAGTAACGCATAAAAGTATCTCGCAGCCTCGGTATTGCATTCTATCATTCGAAGCTTCTTATCCTGCTTCTCCTTAGAAAACTCACTTGTGTAAGTCTCCGGAAGCTTTATACCGCTTCTTTCTGCCAAAGTCTGAACCGCTTCCACAAAAGTCTTGGAATCGTATTTCTGTAAAAAGGTAAATACGTTTCCGCCTTCACCGCAAGCAAAACATTTAAAGAGCTGTTTCTGCCTGCTTACCATAAGCGAAGGATTTGTATCTGCATGGAACGGACAGATGCAAACATAGTTTGATCCTTTTTTCGTCAGAGGTATGTATTCGTTTATGACATCCACAATATCGTTATTCTGTTGAATTTCATCAATTAGTTCCTGCGGATAATACATTTTTAACCTCAGCCGTACCAAACCCTGGGTATGTATATTTCTTCAAATTTTGCGATTGCGTATCTGTCGGTCATTGCTGCGATATGGTCACAGACAACTCTTTCAGCCGCTTCGCCTTTTTCCATTAATTTTATGAGCTCATCGGGAAGCTCTTCGGTATGAACCAGATAATAATCATAAAGATTATTAATTAAAAGTTTCGCTCTGCCTTCCTCTTTTTTGGCAACAGGATTTTTATATACGGAATCGTACATAAAGTTTCTCATTTTAACCATTGCTTCTGCTACGGGCGGAGACATTAAAATATCGTCTTTGCCGAGCGAATTGGTGACTATGTCATGGATAAATTTATCCAGTCTCTCACCGGTTGTATTGCCAAGCACATCCCTTATATCCTTCGGAACGTCTTCTTCGGTAAGAAGGGCTGCTCTTATTGCATCATCCATATCGTGATGGAAATACGCAATCTTGTCAGAAAGTCTTACAATTTTGCCTTCAAGCGTGCAGGGCATACCTGAAGTCTGATGATTTAATATACCGTCTCTTACTTCAAAAGTAAGGTTTAATCCCTGACCGTCCTTTTCAAGTACTTCAACGGTTCTTAAACTCTGTTCGTTATGTTTAAACCCGTAAGGGCAGATTTCATTTAATACTCTCTCGCCGGAATGACCGAAAGGCGTATGGCCCAAATCATGTCCTAGCGCAATAGCTTCCA
>JAFYHV010000059.1 GCA_017538995.1 Lachnospiraceae bacterium
TCATCTTTAAGTGTCCAGACAATTACGTGTTTTACCATTTTTCTTTTCCTTTCGTAAAAAAATAAAAACAAATCTGGGAAAATTATAAAATGAATTTCCCTGTTAGACAATACGTAAGAATGTTTATCATGTTATAATCATTTTACGCTAAGGATACACAAAGGATACATCCGCTTTGTATCATAAAACCATGAAATGAGGTCCGAGCTATGAATTACAAAATGCTTTGTGTTGAAGACGACGCACAGATTCGCGAAATAATCGAAGACTATTTTACCTCGAGGACAGACAATACCTTTGAGTTTTTTGCGGCTGAAAACGGACTTGTTGCGGAGGAAATGATATCGGAGAACGAATACGATCTGATTCTTTTAGATGTTATGCTTCCTTACCTGGACGGCTTTTCTTTATGCAGAATGATTCGTAAAAAAAGTGATGTTCCGGTAATATTCCTGACGGCCAGAACTCTCGAAGAAGACGTTCTTGCAGGGTTTGAAACCGGGTGTGACGATTACGTTTTAAAACCTTTTTCGCTCGCTACTTTATACGCAAAATGCATTGCACTTTTAAACAGGGCCAAGGGCACGGTAATTGACGATTCCGTTACCGTCGGAGCAATTACAATCAACTTCAATTCAATGGAAGTAATCGCTGACGGAAAAACCGTTGAACTGGCGCCAAAAGAGTTCGAACTTCTTTCATATCTTGCAAAACACAAAGACTGGGTAATAAGCAGAAATACTCTGCTTAGCGCTATCTGGGGATATGAATACGAAGGCGGCGACAGAGTTGTCGACAATCACATCAAAAAACTTCGTAAATCACTCGGTGGCGCAGGATCCCAGATTAAGACCATCATTTCAAAAGGATACAAACTGACCGATTAAAGCGGAGGAAGTATTATGGCTAAAAACAAACGAAAAAACTTTATAAAAGTTTTTATTCCTAAATTTTTAATTTCATTACCGATTGTTGTAGTTATTTTCATTATTACTGTTTCTTTTATGAACCTTAAGTCGGAGAAGGAGCTTGAGAGAAACAATGAGCTTTATTCCGACAGTCGTATTAATAAAATCGAAGAACTTTTAAGCGAATATTCATTTGCAGAAAAACAGGACCTGATTGGGCTTCATTTGCGTATGTATCAAAGCTCTGCTGCTTTCTCATGGCCGGGTTATAAATCAATCGCATATATTGAAGACGAAAACGGAGAAGTTATGCAGGACAGCGAAGAAGCGCTTCAGATAATGATTATCACTAAAAATGAGAATGTCAAAAACCGTCTTAGGAACGTTTATACGTGCGACCTCGATTACCTTAAATCACTCCCTGAATTTGCAGACGTTTTAAAATACAATGATGATTATACCAGTGATACCCTGCTTGAATATTTTACTCCTAAAAAAATAGTTGACTGTTATCCCGTAATTCTTAACGGATACGCGGATCCCGACACGCACAAGTTTTATATCGGCAAATGCGTATTTCCGTATTATGAAACCAAAATGATTGCGGGACAGGAATCCGATGTCTTGTTTGAAGACAGCGAACCTTATAAAAAAGTAGTGGCTGATTTTACTCCTGAGGATATTTCCGGATATTTAGAATACAGTTCCGTCTTCGATTCCGATTCGCTTCCTAACGAAAGCAGCACAACCAAATATTTTGACGGAGAAATAATTACAAGCTTCACCATTCTTGTCGGCGGAACATCGGATGTCAGAGAAGTGACTTCTAAAGTCACATATCTTGACCATATGTCACATATCAGCAAGCAGGTAAAAGACATTAACGGCGACACATATACTGTTCATTTTATGATAAGTGACAACTTCACTAAAGCGTATATGTCGGTAATGATTATTATCGCCTTGATTTATTTATTTATCGATGCCGGACTGGTTCTTATAATTTCTAAAATATCCTACGAAAAGTTGAAAGGTTTTTATCGAAACGAAGATTACAGAAAAGCACTTATGAGTTCAATGGCGCACGACCTTAAAACTCCTCTTACGATAATGTCGGGATATGCAGAGAACTTAAAAGAAAATGTCCAGACCGAAAAACGCGAGCATTACGCCGATGCAATACTTGAAAACACCTCTTACATGAACGGCATAATAACCGATGTTTTGGGCCTTGCAAAACTCGAGGAAGAGACCGCAAAGTCAAAGACTGAAAAGCTGGATTTCTGTGAAATCGCAAAGGCTCAGGCCGAAAGAATTAAACCTCTTTTTGAAGAGAAAAATATTTCTTTTAATGTTACCGGCTCGTTTAATCGCAAAGCCGACAGGGCATCGCTTGAGAGGGTTATGGACAATCTTTTAAGCAACGCTGCAAAGTACACCAAAGATGGCGGAAATGTGAATGTTTACGCTAAAGACAAACCTTTCAGCAAGCATATTTTCGTAATAGAAAACACGCCCATTGATGCCATTGATGTTAAGCCTTCAAAACTCTGGGAACCTTTCGTAAAAGGCGATCAGAGCAGGAGCGATAAGAATGGAACGGGACTTGGTTTGTCAATTGTAAAAAACATTTTGGATAACTTGGGATTTAAATCTAAGATAAAGATTAAAGACGGTTGGTTTAAAGTCATAATCAGATAAAAAAAGGCACCTGCTACACTTTGTAGCAGGCGCTTCTTTTATGATAAAAATCCTCTAAGAAGAGATAACGAAAAACCCATCAGATTCCATAGCGAGTGAACTATAAGCGGAATCATAAAATTCTTTCTTTTAGCATATAGAATTGCAAGTGCGGCTCCGCTGAAAGAGTACATTATCATTGTAACCAGAGCCGAAACGATTTCTCCCTGAATTAGTTCACGCATTACGTGCGCCAGACCAAAAAGTAAAGCGCTTAGCACAATCGAAAGAATCAGTTTTTTATGTTTTAAAAGGCCGAAAACAAATACTCTGAAAAACAGTTCTTCTATAAACGGACCGATAATAACCACATCGATAAAGTTGATTAAAACAAATCTTTTGGCCAGTTCGGATACAGCTGTCTGATTGGATAATGAAAGATGTATTTTGCCCACAAATACAATTATTGCCATCAAAGTATAGCCCGCAGTGGCCATAAGCAATTGGAACAGGAAACCTAAGACTATCCATTTTATGAGGTTTGCAAATCCCTTTTCTTTCAGGTCTTTGAAAGAACCTGCGATAAAATACCATAAAGAGAATAAAAGTACTGCGGTGGTAACTAAATCGATTGCCCATAGAAAGACGTTCGACTGGATTTCATTTAATGCCTGTCCCGTAATGAGTGTGTACGACGTTGATATAACGGTCCCAATCGTAAGATAAAATACAAGCATTATGAAAATTATCAGCAGACTTTTCTTTTTAATCTCTGTAAAATGATATTCTTTTTTCACAACATTTTTTCCCATTAACTGCCTCACTTTCATGTCTTAAACCCAGGAAAATGTTTGTATCTTAAGTATTATTATATATAAATAAATATGTGTGAAAAGAATATATTCGGAAAGTTATATTCTTTTAAAATGTTAAACGCAATTAATTGAAATCTTACTATTTTTCATATAAGATTTAGTAGTCGACTGTTTGGAGATGTGTCCCCAGTTGGTCAAAAAAGCCAAAATAGAACCGTCCCCAATTGGTCAATTGAAAGGAAGAAGATGGAAAGCAAAGCATTTATTTTTGATCTTGACGGAACA
>JAFYHV010000060.1 GCA_017538995.1 Lachnospiraceae bacterium
AAAAAAGGCCAAAATATCACTGGTCTTCCACTAGGTTCGAAAGAACCTCACCAAGTGGAATCCCATGGCACGCACTAGGCTCGAAAAAACCTCGCCAAGTGCTCCGCACACGTCCCCAATTGGCTCATTCTTCCCAGAAGATTTCGTCGAGTGTTTTGCCAAGCACTTTGCAGATGCTTCGGCAAAGGTTGATGGTAGGGTTGTAATCGCCCTTTTCTATTGCATTTATGGTCTGCCTGGAGACGCCGACTTTATCGGCCAAATCCTGTTGGGATAAGTCCATCGCGGCTCTGGCTGCCTTTAATTTAAGATTCTTCATCAGTCATCCTCCTCTTCCTCATCAGCGGATGAACTTTTGGCATTTGCGATTCTTTTTACGAGGATGGTCACAATGATTACGATCATAACAATCGTGCATAAAGGATTCAAAACTCTGAATGTAATAACTCCGTTCACAACCATCTGGCCGTGAATAGTGTTGACTATGCTTATCACCAGATTTATCAGAGCAAGAACTGCAAAAATAATAATATAGCCGGTCGATTTCTGATTTATTGCAAAGTAACTTTCATGTAATATGCAGTAAATTACATATGTTACCATTCCAAGTAAAATGGCAATCTCATAAAATATAGGATTTTCGCCAAAAATTGAAGGCCAGAATTCATTAAGACAAATAAGCGCCTGAACCGTAAACAATATGGTCCAGAAACCGATTTTAAACGCTTTGCCCTGTTCTATTTTCTGTCGCTCGTCGTATTTTTTCTCTCCATCTTTACCGGAGAATACAATTCCAGCCAAAAAGAGTCCGAAAAGCAATCCCAAAGCAATTCCCCAGCCAATCATTATTGCAGGAAAAACGAGGGTTTCATCTTTGCTTAAGCAACAGAATTCATAATTAAACACCGTCGTTCCGTTCTCATTGAATGAGGGGAAGTTGATGTCTTTTACCATCTGTGTGGCTTCTTTTATGCTGACGATATTCGTCGATTCAAAATCATAAAATTCGTCCGGGTCGGAGAAGTAGTAATATGTGACTTTGTAGTTGCCGGGCATTAAGTAAATCACGGTGTCGAGGTAGATGGCGCCCTGCGTGGATGAATAAACCACGTTGTCGTTCGAATCTGTTACGACAAATGTTGTGATAAAGCCGAGGTCCGAGAGCTTAACTTCGCCGACACTGTCCTTGTCAAAGCCGTCGGGAATGAGTGAAAAGTAAAGAGTATGCTCGCCTTCTTTATCGACCTTAAAATCGATGGAATTGCTCACAGGGCTTAAGACTCGCTCGTTAATTTCGATGGTTGATGACCATTTTTGTGTATTCTTTTCTTCGGGAGTTTTGATGAGGAAAAGAAGCGGTGTAGACAAAAGCACTGCCGCGAACAAAACTGCTATGATGATTCTTTTTACGATGTTTGATTTTTTCATGTTAAACTCCCTTAGGTGGCCGGTTTGCCCGACCACCTTTTAATTTTACCAATTAATGTGTTTTATTACAATTTTATTTTACAGGCCAAGTATCGTCGGCAGAAGCGAGAAGACGAAAAGGCCGATTGTTGAAAGGATGAAAAGCCACGCATATTTGCTTGTTACGAGGGCTTTGAGTGCTTCTTTTATGGTCGGTTCGCCTTCAACTTTTTCAAGTCGGAATTTCCTGGTTGCTGCGAAGATGATGAAGATGATGATTCCGATAATCGTGAGAAGCGCGAGGCACGCATATGTCAGGCCCATTAGGATTGTTGCGGCGAATGCTTCGGGGTGAGACATCAGGAATTCCTGTGACATATCCATGTTGGGGTTGGCTGTATGTACTTTCTGCAAAGCTGTAGTTGTGATTATGGATGTAAACAGGTTAACAATCATATGAAGTATTATTGTAAGATTTATTTTGCCGGTCTTTGAATAAAGGAATGCGAAAAGCAGTCCTATGCCCGTGGCAAAGAAAAACTGTGAGAAATTGCCATGGTAAAGTCCGAAGAATAATCCTGATACGAAGATAGCTAAAAATGTGCTGTATCTGCTCAGTCTGTCGATAAGTACTTTTCTGAAAATAAGTTCTTCGAAAATCGGAGCCAGGATGCCTACTACGAGGACTCTGGGGAGGAGGCTCGAAGAGTTAAGTAACTCCAATATAACGCTTGTGTTGCTGCCGCCGAAGGGAAGTGTAAGCAGGGTATTAATAATGCTTCCAACACAGGATAAGGGGATTCCGATACCAAACGTCATAAAGATATACGGAAGGAATTTAAAGAAGCCGAGGTGCTGCTTCGGGATGTCGCGTTTGGGGATGCTCTTCGTCAGGCCGAGGATAAGCGGGAAGCCTATAATATCCACGCTTATTATGATCATGGCAAAAGAAATTAATGAAGTTGTACCGGGTGTATCTGCTATAGGTAAGAAGCTTATACCAAGGGATATGAAAAGCTGCACGCATGTTACAACGAGTGAAAAGACTGCGTAGGCGATGGTAATGTTGTCGAGGCCGTCTTTGATGTTGTCGTTGGATTTTCTGTCTGTTATAAGGGTTATGACGGTAAGGGCGATGATTATAAGGCCCATTGCTACGAAGAGTGCTTTAACCCAGGTTGGTGCGGTGTAGCTTTGCGTGAGTTTTACTTCGAAGGTGAAGTGGCACTCGCTGTCTTTGGCAAATGTATCGAAGCCGACAGCGGAAATGTAATCTTCGATTGCTTTCTGATCTGTGATCATTTTATTCTCTGCGTTAAGCTTGCG
>JAFYHV010000006.1 GCA_017538995.1 Lachnospiraceae bacterium
CGGTTCTATTTTGGCCTTTTTTACCAGATGGGGACAGTTCTTTTAACATAAAAGGGATAAAAAAATGAGAAAAAATGTACTTATAACAGGAGCTAGCGGAGCTATAGGAAGTGCTACCGCTTTGGAATTTGCCAAAGCAGGATGCAATCTGTTTCTGGTCTGTAATTCAAGAATAAATGAACTCGATGAATTTGCTGATAAGCTGTCATCAAATTACGATATCGAAGTTTTTACTGCTTCTATTGATTTTTCCGATACATCAAAATCCAAAGATGATTTGGATGATTTTCTCGGACAGACTACTATTGATATTCTTGTAAATAACGCAGGTATCTCCTATGTCGGAATCTTCCAGGATATGAGCGCATCTTCATGGAATAATATCGTGAATGTAAACTTAAACAGCGTATATTCAACATGCTCTGTTGTTATTCCCGGAATGGTAAGAAAACAGTCCGGAACAATTATCAATATTTCTTCTGTGTGGGGAAATGTCGGCGCTTCGTGTGAGGTCGCTTATTCTGCTACTAAAGGAGGAATTAATGCTTTTACGAAAGCACTTGCAAAGGAACTTGCTATTTCAGGCATAAGTGTAAATGCGGTTTCACCCGGTCTTGTGGATACTCCAATGAATTCACATCTTTCCGATGAAGAATTAAACGAACTCTATGAAGAGATACCTATGGGACGTGCTGCTACGCCCACAGAAATAGCCAAGTGTATTTTAAAATTATCGGAAATGCCCGCTTATGTAACAGGTCAGATCATTACAGCCGACGGAGGCTGGACATAAAAATAACCGGAGGAAAAACCTCCGGTTATTTATTTACTTAAAGAACTGTCCCCACCTGGTAAAAAAGGCCAAAATAGAACCGTCCCCAATTGGTCACTTTCGGATGGCGTCGATACGCTGTGAAAGTGTCGGGTGAGAATACTCAAGCGCTACAACTGCAGGATGTGGATTTAAGTTTGTCAGAGCATCCTGGCTTAACTGCTTTAATGCGCCGATTAAAGGTTCGCCGTATCCTTCGTTTGCAGCAAAGGCGTCTGCCTGATATTCAAACGTTCTGGAAATCTTATTTGAAACAAGATCTAAAAGTCTGGATAGCGGCCAGCTGATTGTTGTCAGAATCGTAAAAGCAAAGAAATAATTTACATCCTCAAATCCGAACGACTGACAGATAACCGGGAAGTTAAGTATCACTCCGAGCGCAACAATCAGAATGATGATTCTAAGGAACGCGAACCACATTGATTTTAAGATGTGTTTGTGTTTTGCATGTCCGAATTCGTGCGCAAATACAGCCACGATTTTATCATTTGAATAATGATTTACAAGATTGTCATCAAGTGAAATCGTCTTCTTTCCGAAGCCTGTGCAGAAAGCATTTGCTCTCGTTGTTCTCTTTGACGCATCCATCACATAGATTTCTTTTATTTTTACATTGTATTTCGTACAGAGTTCTTTAAGCGAATCTCTTAACTCTCCCTCTTCAAGCGGTGTGAACTTGTTGAATATTCTTAAGAACACCATTGAGAAAAGTGATACGAAAATATTAAATGCTATAACCGCAATAATCGTAAAAAGAATTCCCCAGTTGCCGAATTTTTCAAATAAGAACATTACTCCGAGGAAAAGTATTAACATCAATACCATTCCGATTACGAATTCTTTTATGATGTCTAAAATAAAAGTCTTAATAGTTGTTTTGTTAAATCCATACTTCTCTTCTATTACAAAATTGCTGTAATAAGAAAAAGGAATCGAAATAAGTGTAGAAACAAAAGTGAAAACCAGAATCAAAAGAATGTAATTTACGAATTTGTTAAACGTAAAAAGATTAAAAACTCTGGCATGCACATTAAAGATAAACAAAGCAAGCGTAATTGCTGCACTTACAAGTGTCTGAACCGCGCTGAACTTCTTCGAATCGTTTCTGTAATTAATCCACTTATTATATTTAGCCTCGTCGTAAACATCTTTTACGTTTTCGGGCAAAGGTTTCTTTACATACGAGTCATTTAATTTGACCAAAACAAAGTCAAAAATATTTTCAATTACATATGAAATTAAAATCAGTATTTTTATAATCATTTAAGCCTCAGTCAAAGCGGTTTACATAAGTTTTTCGTCATATATTGCTCTCTGGCCGCCTACATATTTGGGACGGTGTCTAGCGCAGATAATGGGTGCTTCGCCGATTTTTCTTAAAGATATTCTCATAGGAACCACAACACTGTGCATATGCATTCCAATCATTGTACCGCCGATATCTATTCCTGCATCAGCCTTCTGATTAAGGCTTTCAACCAAAACGGGATCGTCGAATCGCTCGAAGCAAACTGTAGCAAATGCTCCGCCCGCATGGTTGGGCTGAGGAATTGCATTAACCTGCTCAAAGCCGTATTTAATCATGGTTTCTCTTTCAACTACCAGAGCTCTGTTTAAATGCTCGCAGCACTGTGCGGCAACAAGTATTCCTTTTTCTTTTAAAACAGGAATTATGCCGTCGTAAACTGCATTGGCAGGATCAAGGTTTGTCGCTGTACCAATCTGGCTTCCCAGGATTTCACTTGAAGAACATCCGATAACAAATATGTCACCGGGGTTGAGTCTTGCTCCTTCTAAAATCTCAGTAACTGCCTGTTTGCTCTGTGCGGTAATTTCTTTTAAATCCATAATAAAATCCTTTCAAAAAAACACCTAAAAACGACTTTGAAATAGTAACACATTTCAAAGCCGTTTTCAATCAATTCACTTATATGAAACAGTATTTATAATTTATTTTTCTTTCTTTGCTGCTTCTTTCTCAAATAAAATATGAGTACCTGCTGCAAGTGCGCCGCCTGCCAAAGGTCCTACGATAAAGATCCAGAGATCTTTCATAGGCTGTGATACTCCTGCGATAAGAGAAACGAGTGCGGGGCCAAAGCTTCTTGCGGGGTTAACACTGGTACCTGTAAGAGCGATACCGAAAATGTGAATAAGAACAAGTGTAAGACCGATAATAAGTCCGCCAAATGAACCATGGTTAGCCTTCTGGCTGGTAACTCCAAGAATTACAAGAACGAATACATATGTAAGAACTACTTCTACAATAAGTCCTGCCATAATGTTTCCGTTAACGCCTGCAAGTCCGTTTGAGCCAAATGCGCCTGTCTTGTCTTCGATTTCTGCAACACCGAAGATTAAAGCAAGGATTCCGCCGCCGAGCCATGCACCAAGGCACTGAGCTAAAACATAAATACCAAAGTCTTTTGCGCTCATTCCCTTGTTAAGAAATACTGCAAGTGAAACTGCGGGATTGATGTGACATCCTGAAATGTTTCCTACACAGTAAGCCATACCTACGATAACCAGACCAAAAGCAAGAGCTGTAAGAAGATATCCGCCCCAATGCTCACAACCGGTAATCATAGCCGTTCCACAACCAAATGTTACAAGAACACAGGTACCGATTAATTCAGCAATAAATTTTTTCATACGATTCCTCCTCTTCGTTTATAAAATAAGTCCCTCGCGGACAATATTTTTATTTTTCAATCTCCACCGCCTCAGGCAGCTTACCTTTATTGGCAAATTTTTCTTTTATGGAATCAAGTAATTTTTCCGGGAACGAAAAGACAGTTTCTATAACGAAATCGAGCAGTTTTTCCACAAAGTGGATGATAACCCTGCCCAGTATAAAGACCATTATGAAAGGTGCCAAAGCACAAATTGTGATAAATGTTATAGTAATCATGTAAGCCTCCCTGTTGTCTGCTTATTTTACATGAAATACTGAAAATAAATACTCATATATTATACAACATTTATATAAAAATAGCATTATTTTTATGATCAAATCTTTTAAAAAGAAATGATATACCAAACTGTCTTTATGTGGTATAATTATTACTCGGAGAAATCCAAAAAATATAAAGGAACGGTAAAACGTATGGAAACACGTGCTGCCGTTATTGCCATCATTGTAAAAGACAATGAATCCGCAGGCGAAATCAATTCACTCCTCCACGAGTACTGCGATTTCGTCATAGGCCGAATGGGAATTCCTTACAGAGAAAAAGGCATCAACATCATAAGTGTTGCAGTCGATGCTCCGCAGGATACAATCTCCTCTCTGGCCGGAAAAATCGGAAGAATAAAAGGCGTCACAGCCAAGACAGTTTATTCTCCCGTCGAATAACATTGAAAACATTATAAATCATAAAAAATTCTGACGTCGAAACCTGTATTCAGCTTGAGATGAAAGTGTTTGCCAAATTCTTTTTTTGATGCACTCTTTCTATGTCGGAAGGGTGTTTTTTTATGGTTTAAATGATGGCTTTAACGATTAATTTAAGGAAACAAAAATGATCAAATTTGCTATTTACGGGAAAGGCGGGATCGGTAAATCCACGCTCTCATCCAATTTAAGTGCGGCCTTTGTAAAAAAAGGCTTAAAAGTAATGCAGATAGGCTGCGATCCTAAGGCAGACTCAACTTCTCTTTTATGTCCCAAGGAGAAGGTTACTTCCGTGCTTGATTTAGTCAGAAGTTCAAAACCTTTCACTCTTGAAGATATGGTAAAGATGAGCGAATCCGGAGTTTACTGCGTAGAGGCAGGCGGTCCCGTACCGGGTCTCGGATGCGCGGGCAGAGGCATTATAAATGCGCTTGAATCGTTAGAAAATAAGGGTGCTTACGACTACTACAAACCCGATGTCGTAATCTATGACGTACTCGGCGATGTAGTGTGCGGCGGTTTTACGATGCCCATGAGAAAAGGCTTCGCAGAAAAGGTTTATATCGTCACATCAGGCGAAAAAATGTCTGTATATGCAGCCGCAAATATCGCCATGGCCATTGAGAATTTTAAGAAAAGAGATTATGCAAAACTAGGCGGAATAATTCTTAACTGCAGAGGCGTTGAGAACGAGCTTGAAAATGTCGAAACGCTCGTAAAAGATTTTGATACCAATATTTCTGCGATTATTCCCAGAAGTCCTCTTTTTGCAGAGGCAGAAAAACAGGGTAAAACAATCGTGGATCTTTTCCCCGAAAGCGATGTCTGCGAAGCACTTTTAGAACTTGCGGACAGGATAATAAAGGATTTTGAATGTTAAAACAGATTTCACTTAATGAAAACAGAATACCCGAAGGTGTCAGAATATCAGAAATCGATTTTGACAACCCTTTCCATGACGGACTGCATTACAATCCTCCCGCTAGAGGTGTTTGGAATATAGTCCATACAGGCATGCTTATTCCCGAGGCACATCAGATTTATGTCTGTGCTCAGGGATGTCTTCGCGGTGTAATTCTTACCGCTGCCGAAATGAACCGTATGGAAAATATGTCCTGGGTGGCACTGCGCGAACAGGATATGTGGAACGGTGAAATGGAATCGAGAGTAATCGAAGGCTGTTCTCATATCGTCGATGAAATGAAAGAACATCCCAAATGCATACTCGTTTATTTAAGCTGCATGCATTTGTTTGAAGGCTGCGACTTTAAGGTAATCGCTAAAGAACTTGAAAACCGTTACCCCGATATCGACTGGGTTGATTGCTACATGACTCCGACCATGCGTAAGTCTTTCGAGCCCGACGTCATGATGAAAAAGAGTCTCTACTCTCCCGTTAAAAAAGGTGAAGCAGATGATAAATTAGTCGGACTTATCGGCTGCGACAGAGCAACTGATGAAAGTTGCGAGATTTATTCTCTTTTAGACAAAGCCGGATATAAAATGTGGGAAATCACAAAGTGTAAAACTTATGAAGATTACTTATCTTTAGGAAACGCTTCTTTGCTTATTTCATATCTTCCCGTGGTTGGATATGCTGCAAAGGATCTTACAAAAAGACTTGATATTCCACATCTTCCGATAGATTTATCGTATGACGAAAAAGAAATTACGGATAATCTGAATCAGTTTGCAGAATCAATCGGTCTTACAAAAGAAGACGTAAAAGAAATAACGGATAAAACAAAAGAAAAAGCAAAAGAAGCTCTTTTAGAAGCAAAAGAACTCATAAAAGACAAACCCATAGCAATTGATGCTACCGCAACGCCCAGACCTTTCGGACTTGCGAAACTTTTATGCGAAAACGGATTTAATGTTACAAGAATTTACAGCGATGCTTTTTCGAAGAAAGAAAAAGATGCTTTTGATGAATTATGTAAACTTAATCCCGACATTGAAATCTTTCCTTCCATGGATCCGACAATGCTTCTCGCTTCAGATGAGAACAATGAGTCAGATTCGGAATATATCTGCATCGGACAGAAAGCTGCATACTTCTGCCAGAGCAGAAAATTTGTAAATATCATCGAAGGCGGAGGAATGTACGGATTCGACGGTATTGCAAACTTATGTAAACTAATGATTGACGCATACAATAACCCTAAGGATTTAAAACTGACAATCTCCCACAAGGGACTTGCCTGTGAAAGCTGCTTATGAACCAGACTGCAAGAATAATTTCAATATATGCTGCCGATACATCCGGCGTCTGCTCCGCGCTCTACGAGTACGGAGGGATGACCGTTATTCATGATGCCTCAGGCTGCAATTCAACATATACAACCCACGACGAGCCCAGATGGTATGACAAGAAAAGCATGATGTTTATTTCAGGTCTGACCGAAAAGGATGCGGTAATGGGCAATGACGACAGATTTATAAACGACCTTATTATATCTGCCAATGAATTAAAGCCCGCATTCATCGCACTCTGCGCTTCTCCTCTTCCCGCAATGATCGGAACGGATCTTGAAGCCATTGCCTACGCGGTTGAATCAGAAACAGGCATTCCTTCATTTGCGGTTAAAACAAACGGAATGAATTCATATATTTACGGTGTTGCAAATGCATTTCTTGATATTGCAAAAAGATTTATCAAAGATGATATGACCGATAAATCGGACTGCTTAAGAGTCAATATTTTAGGAATGACACCGCTCGATTTTCCTAAGAAAGAAAGTTATTTATCACTCGTTAAATTCATAAAAGATGCAGGCTTTAAATTAAACGCATGCGTAGGTATGGAAACATCTCTTTCGGAAATTGAAGGCCTCGCAAATGCGGATATAAATCTGATTGTTTCATCAAGCGGAAAACTTCTGGCGGATTATCTATATGATGAATACAACATTCCTTATGTCAAAGGCGTTCCTTACGGCATCGGATTTGCAGAGAAAATAAAGGATGCCCTGATTAAAGCATCTGAAACAAAAGAAAACATCGATGCTACATCAGAATACAGAGAAGAAGGCAATGTGGCAATTTTAGGAGAAAGCATAATGAGCGCTTCTCTTGCAAGCGCGCTTCTTTTAGATAAAGGCATTAAAGCCAATGTTCTTGAAACTGTCGGCGACGGTGATTTTGATATTTTAAAATCTTTTGATATGTCCTGTGACGACGAAAAGATCTTAGAAAACGAATTAAAAAAATATGACGTTATTATCGGCGACCCTTTGTTTAAGCCGATTTGCGCAGACAAGAAATTTATAGAACTTCCTCACGAAGCATTTTCGGGAAGATGTTTTACCAAAAACGCACCGAATTTAATTTACACTTCTCTGGAAGATTTTTAGGAGTATACACATGATTAAAATAGCAATCTACGGAAAAGGCGGGATTGGTAAATCCACCGTCACATCCAATCTCTCGGCCGCACTCGCATATCTTGGAAAAAGAGTTATTCAGATAGGGTGCGATCCGAAGGCTGATTCAACCGCGAATCTTTTATCGGGAAATCCTGTATTTCCGGTAATGAATTATATGCGCGATTACGACAAAGAACCCGAATCTCTCGAAGAGATTTCAAAGGTCGGTTACGGCGGAGTTTTGTGTATCGAAACAGGAGGTCCCACACCCGGGCTCGGATGTGCGGGACGTGGAATAATTACCACTTTCTCACTGCTTGAGGAATTAAAACTTTTCGAAACATTCAAACCCGACGCTGTACTGTACGATGTTCTCGGAGACGTTGTCTGCGGCGGTTTTGCGGCACCCATAAGAGAAGGTCTTGCGAGCAAAATTATCATCGTAACATCAGGCGAAAAGATGGCTCTTTATGCAGCCAACAACATTAACAGCGCAGTTGAAAACTTTAAGGAAAGAAGTTACGCAAATGTACGCGGAATCGTTTTAAACAGAAGAAATGTTTTAAACGAGGAAGAAAAGGTACGCGAGTTTGCAACAAGTCACAACCTTGAAATAATCGCAGATATCCCCAGAAGTGACGACATCATTCGTTTTGAGGATGAAGGAAAAACTGTTATCGAAGGCGACCCGAATCTTCCCGTAAGTCAGAGCTTTCTTAATCTTGCAAGGCTGCTCATAAAAGAAGACGAAGCCGGAGAATAATACATATTTTAGGAACATAAATGAACAACGCGTTTTATAAAACAACAAAAGAAATAGTGGATTTAGGATACGACAATCTCCCGGTTGAATTCGTTTCCAACAAGCACTTAATATACTCATCTCCCGCTACCTTAGCCTTTAACTCTCCCGGAGCAAAAGGATACGGTGTTAAGCGTGCGGGCCTTGCGGTTCCCGAATCCGTGATGTTACTTGTATCTCCCTCATGCTGCGGAAGAAACACATCTCTTTTTAAGAGTTCACCCGAATATAAGAATCGTTTCTTTTTCCAGCTTCTGGACGATACGGACATAGTTACCGGAAGACATTTAATGAAGATAAACGATGCCTGCAAGGAGATACTCGATTCGCTTGATAAAAGACCGAGCGCAATCATGATCTGTATCACATGCGTGGATGCTCTTTTAGGAACGGATATGGAGCGAATCTGCAGAAAGGTAACTGAGACTCATTCGATTCCCTGTGTAGCATGCTACATGTATGCATTGACCAGAGAAAAACGTCTCTCTCCAATGGCTTATGTCAGAACGAGCGTCTACTCTCTTTTAGACAAAACAAAAAGAGAAAACAGAGATATGAACATAATGGGATTTTTCTCTCCCTTAAACGATAACTGCGAACTCTATTCACTTTTAAAAAGCACAGGTATTGAGAACATCAGAGAACTTGCAAGATGCGAAACTTTTGAAGAATACAAAGAACTTTCAAAGGCAAATTTCAACCTTGTATTAAATCCCGAATCAAGACATGCTGCTCAGGATATGCAAAAGCGTTTAGGCATTCCTTTTATCGAAATGCTCCGTCTTTATCAGCCTGATAAAATCCACAACCAGTATGCACTGCTTGCAAATGCATTAGGTGTTAAATTCGACGATTCCGAATACTACGAAAATGCCAAAAAGAAAATCGCAGATTTCAGAGAGAAACACGGTGAATTAAAGTTCGCTGTCGGTGAAATCTTAAACGGCGATGCAATCGAAATTGCTTTGATGCTCGTAAAAGAAGGCTTCAAAATCGAATGCGTATTCGCAACAATCGGTGAACTTAATTACAGGTTCTTAAAAGCACTTGCAGAATTAAGTCCCGACACAAAGGTTTACTCCAATCTCTCACCTACAATGCTTATGTACGAAAATGACGATATCGACTGCTACATAGGATCTGACTGTGCTTATTACTTTTCCGATAAGCCCGGAATCGAATGGTGTGATGATACAGAGCCATTCGGATATCAGGCCGTAAATGATCTTTTCGATGCACTTGATAAGGAACTTACTAAATAATTTGGTTTACATAATTTCTATTAACAGGTAATTTACATGAAGAAATTTTTAAAATATATGTCGCCCTTTGCTCCCGATCAGTCCGGCGCGTGCGGTGTCTTTTATGAGCTGGGCGGATTAATAATAATATGTGATGCCGGCGGATGCGCAGGTAATATCTGCGGCTTCGACGAGCCCAGATGGTTTGATAAAAAAAGTGCCGTTTTTAGTGCTGGTCTTCGTGACATGGATGCAATCATGGGTCGCGATGACAAGCTTATTCAGAAACTTGCACTCTCCTACGAACAGCTTGGCGGAAAATTTGCGCTCATAGTTTCAACTCCCGTTCCCGCGATTATTGCTACTGACTTACGTTCTCTTGAAAGAATGGGTGAGAAAAAGATTAATGTTCCCTGCATCGCTTTGGACTGCACGGGTACAGGATACTACGACAAGGGTGAAGAAAAAGCCTGGTTTCGTCTTTTTGAAACATTTGCAAAAGATAGTTTCGAAAAGGTTGAAGGGAAAGTCGGAATCATCGGCGCCACACCTATCGAAACCAGTTATAAAGATGATGTAAATCTTAAAGAATATCTTTCGAAAAAAGGTTTCAAAAACGCGGTTATTTATTCTATGGGAACAACTCTCGAAGATGTAATAAAAGCCTGTGAATGCGAGAAAAACATCGTCATTTCACTCGCAGGTTTAAAAGCCGCAAATTATTTAAAAGATAAGTTCGGAACACCTTACGAAATCGCTTATCCTTTTATACCCGAAAACATCATAAAAGATGCAAAGAATTACTCTGGCAAAAACATACTTATCATCCACTCTCAGTTTGCCGCAAACGAACTTAGAAAAGAAATCGGAAACACCGACAAGATAAAATGCGCCACATGGTTTATGCAGGATAAAGAATTCGCAGAAGAAGGCGATATTCAGTTAAGCGGTGAAGACGATCTTACTGAATTACTTGAAAAAGAAAACTTTGATTTAATTATCGCAGACTCTGACGCATTTGCCTTAATCAAAGCTTCCGGCTATAAAGGAGACTTCATCGACTATCCTGAATTCGCAGTTTCCGGGCGCTTATTAGGTTAACATAAAATATGACCATTTGGGGACGGTTCCAAAATGGTAAAAAAAGCCAAAATAGAACCGTCCCCGGATGGTAAAAAAAGCCAAAATAGAACCGTCCCCGTTTGGCTCATTGGAGAATATTTTGAATACTTGTATCATCAGAGTATACGGCATTGTGCAGGGTGTGGGATTTCGCCCGTTTGTGAGCCGTACCTGTCTTGAAAACAACATAAAAGGTACAGTTGCCAACAAAGGCTCGTATGTTGAAATACATGCACAGGGCGAAAACATCGAAGCACTTTTTGATGCACTAAACCACCACCCGCCCAAACGTTCCGTTATACTTGAAATCATAAAAAAATACGAAGACGAAGAACCTTTTGATGCATTCACCATCATCGAGAGCGAAAAAGATCCCGGAGAGATTTTTGTCTCACCTGATATTGCAATCTGTGACGAATGCAAAAAGGAGCTCTACACTCCCACTGATAAAAGATTCATGCATCCTTTTATCAACTGTACAAACTGCGGCCCAAGACTTACAATCCTCGATTCAATGCCCTACGACCGCGTGCGTACAAGCATGGGTGAATTCGAAATGTGCGATTACTGCCACAACGAATACGTATCACCCTCATCCAGACGTTACGATGCTCAGCCCGTATGCTGCAATGAATGCGGACCCGAGTATTATCTTTTAGATAAAAGCATTCTTTCGGAAGTTCCAAAAGACTCCGAAGAATCATTCATAAAATATGCCAACATAAAAGGCCGCGATGCAATAACCGCAGCCAGAAAAGCAATCATCGAAGGTAAAATCGTAGCTGTAAAAGGTATCGGCGGATTTCATTTGGCGTGTGATGCCACAAACGAAGAAGCCGTAAAAAGACTCCGCGTACTTAAAACCAGACCGGCAAAACCTTTTGCGGTAATGATGCGTTCTTTTGAAACTGTTTTAAAATACTGCGTGGTCAGAAAAGAACAGGAAGAACTTTTATGCGGTCATCAGAAACCTATTGTTCTTCTCACTAAAAAAGATGACTGCAGCGGCCTTGCAGAATCACTCGCGCCCGGAAATCCCACACTTGGTGTGATGCTTCCGTATGCTCCGATTCAGTTACTTTTATTCGATTATAACGACGACCTTTCAATGCCCGACGCACTTGTAATGACATCGGGAAATGCATCAGGCGCACCCATATGCAGAACGGATTCTGATGCATTAAACGAAATATCGTCATTTGCAGATTATATACTTTCAAACAACCGAAAAATAAGACTAAGATGCGACGATACCGTTACAGACTTTTTCGAAGAAAAGCCATATATGATTCGAAGATCACGTGGCTTTGCTCCTCTTCCCGTAATGGTTTCATCAAAAGTTAAAGGCCATATACTTGCTATCGGCGGTGAGCTTAAAAACACATTCTGCATCGCAAAGGATTCAATGCTTTATCCTTCCGCTTACATCGGAGACATGGAAGATCTTCGTTCGGTTGAAGCATTAAAAGCATCAATCACCAAAATGGAAACTCTTTTAGAAGCATCACCCACTATCGCCGTATGCGACCTGCATCCTTTGTACCACACAACAGAGGTCGCAGAAACGCTTAATTTGCCCCTTATTAAGGTCCAGCACCATTACGCGCATATTTTATCATGTATGGCGGAAAACAATTACCTCGACGACGTTATCGGTGTTTCCTTCGACGGTACGGGATATGGTACGGACGGTACCATCTGGGGCGGCGAAATTCTTAAGTGCAGCGTACATGATTTTGAGAGAATAACATCTGTTGCTCCTTTTATCCAGTCAGGCGGTGATATTTCCGCAAAAGAAGGCTTTAGAATCGCAGCAAGCATACTTCGCGATACATCAGATAACGGAAAAGATATCGCACTTAATTTAAACCTTTGCAGCGAAGGCGAATTTAATCTCCTCGCTCAGATGGCTTCAAAAAACATTAACAGCGTAAAATCCACGTCTGCCGGAAGAATCTTCGATGCAGTAAGCGCAATACTTAACATTAAACGCTCTTCCACTTTCGAAGGCGAAGCATCGACATCATTAATGTTTGCCGCTCAGAAATACGAAAAAGAAAATCCTGACATATCTTTTATGAGCGATATTGAGCTCATAAAAGACAATGTTTTAAACACCAATGAATTTGTTTTAAATATCGCTGAAAGGTATTTAAACGGCGAAGAAAAAGAAAAAATTGCTTACTACTTCCACGATATACTCTCTTCGATGATCGTTAAGCAATGCGTTCTGTCTTCTTTAAAAACAGGCATAAAAACCGTCGCACTAAGCGGTGGTGTTTATCAGAATATTTTGTTACTTAAATTGACAAAAGAGAAACTTAAAAAAGAAAACCTTAATGTCATCCATCACAGCATTATCCCGCCCAATGACGGCGGCATAGCTTTGGGACAGGCATTATACGGACTTTATCATTTAAACAATTAACGGAGGATAAAAAAATGTGTGTAGGTTTACCTGCAAGAGTAGTCAGTGTTAACGACGGTACCGCCATCATCGATGCCAACGGTGCCAAAAGAGATGTTCGCGCGGAGCTTCTCGACGACCTTGAACCCGGCGATTATGTAATGGTTCACGCAGGCGTTGCAATCGCAAAAATCAATTCGGACGACGAAGCCGAAGGAAGCGAAGTTTTAGGACTTCTTAATATCTCATAAAAGAAGGAAAAACCATGAACGAAATAATCGAAAAAGCCCGCGAAATAATCACTTCATACGACGGACCGAAAGTCCGCATCATGGAGGTTTGCGGAACTCATACTCATGAAATATTCAGACTCGGAATACGTTCTCTTTTACCTGAGAACATCGATCTAATCTCCGGCCCCGGATGCCCTGTCTGCGTTACACCTGTAGGCTTTATTGATGAGGCTTTGTATCTCGCGCTCGAGAAAAACTGCCTTATCACAACATTCGGAGACCTCATTAAAGTACCCGGCACCGAAATGAATTTGGCAGGTGCAAGAGCAAAAGGCGGAAACATAAGACCGGTATACTCTCCCGACGATGCGGTAGAGATTGCAAAAGAAAATCCTGATGAGCAGGTTGTATTTTTATCAGTCGGATTTGAAACCACTACTCCGTCATCATGTCTGGCTGTTAAAAAAGCAAAAGAACTTGGACTTAATAACTTTTCTATACTTACAGCCAATAAATCAATGCCCAACGCTTATCTTAAATTAAAAGGAAGCGCTGATGCATTTATTTATCCCGGTCATGTAAATGCCATTACCGGAAATGCCGTATGTAAAAAACTAAAAGAAGACGGCGTATCGGGTGTAGTTGCAGGATTTACCGCAACAGAACTTATGACCGCTTTGGCAGTTACAATTGAAATGTTAAAGAAAGGCGAACCGTTCTTTGTAAACTGCTACCCCAGAGTCGTAAAAGATGAAGGAAGCATCTCCGCTCAGAAGCTTATGGATGAAGTAATGGAGCTTTGCGATACAGAATGGCGCGGACTTGGAATGATTGAAAAATCGGGAATGAAATTAAGAAGTGACTATTCCGATTTTGATGCAAGAATAAAATACAATATGCCGCACATCGAAGGAAAACCCAATCCGGGCTGCAGATGCGGTGAAGTTTTACAGGGTCACTGCAAACCTTCCGACTGTCCTTTATTCGGAAAGGTCTGCACTCCCCTTCATGCTGTCGGTGCATGCATGGTATCCGATGAAGGAGCCTGCTCTGCTTATTATCAGTACAATCAGTTTTAAAAGAATGATTAACATAATCTGTTAACATATTTAGTTTACATAATTTTGAAAGGTGCAAAGAAAATGGAAAACGTTATTACACTTGCCCACGGTTCAGGAAGTATTCAGACCAACGAACTGATCAACGGAATTTTTAAATCAAATTTTGATAATCCCAATCTTACCGCAGACGATGCCGCAGTACTCTCTCTCGATGACGGTAAAATCGCAATGTCCACAGACGGCTTTATTGTTTCACCCTACGAATTCCCCGGCGGAAACATCGGCAAGCTTGCAATCTGCGGAACCGTTAACGATATAGCATGTATGGGAGCAAAGCCCAAATACCTCACATGCTCTTATATCATAGAAGAAGGCTTCCCTGTTGAAGAACTCGAAAAGATTGCAAAATCAATGGGTGATACAGCAAGAAAAGCCGGTGTGCAGATTGTTGCAGGCGATACAAAAGTTGCAGGTAAAGGTCAGGTGGATAAAATCTTTATTACAACAACAGGTGTGGGCAACATTGTTGAAGGCGTAAATACATCAGGTGCATTTGCAAAACCCGGCGATAAGATTATCGTAACAGGCGATATCGGGAGACATGGCTGCACTATTCTTCTTGCAAGAAACGAATTTAATATCGATGCAGATATTACCAGCGACTGTGCACCTTTGTGGAACAATATAGAAGCTGTATTAAACGAAACAAAGGATATCCATGTAATAAGAGATGCTACAAGAGGCGGTGTGGGAACAGTTCTATATGAAATCGCTCACCAGAGTAACGTCGGTATTTCTCTTGAAAGTGAAAAGATTCCGGTTGATCCCGGCGTTCGCGGTGTATGTGCAATGCTTGGTCTTGAGCCTTTATACCTTGCTTGTGAAGGCAGACTCGTATTCTTCGTTCCCGCATCAGAAGCAGACAAAGTACTGAGCGCATTACAGGCTTGTGAAAACTCTGAAAAAGCAGCAATCATCGGCGAAGTTACCGAAGATAATGTCGGCAAAGTCATCTTAAATACTGCAGTCGGCGCTAAAACACTTCTCTCCCGTCCAAGCGGCGAGCTTCTTCCGAGAATATGTTAATCATATATAAATGCTCATAAAAATACCCTCTTTCCTTCATCGGAAAGAGGGTTAATTCTTTTATGAGATTTTTTATTTAGCCTAATTTTTTTGAAGGGTCATACTGTGATTTGCCAAATGCAAGAATAGGAAACGTTACTAAATAAAAGAAAACTGATAATATCGTAAATCCTACTCCTTTTCCAAAGGTCCTGCATATGCCTGCAATAAAAGCTATTAACGCAACAAAGTTTAAAAACGGAATAAAGATAAATATGAAAAACATAATATTATTGTTGCATGCAATCTCTGACATTACCCAGAAATTATAACCGGGAATCAGACACGCCCATCCGGGTTTTCCTGCTTTAACAAATATTTTCCACAAACTTACTATCAGTAATGTGCATATACCAATTAGTACCACACTGTATACTATCATAAAAATAATGAAGAATATTGATGCTCCACCCGCAAATAAAGCTACCATTGCATCTGATGAATTACTGTTAGACATTTTCTCCTCCTTACTCTAAATGAAATATTGTATCAAAAACTATCAATCATATTCTGTTTCCCATTTGGTTGCAGTGCAATTATCACACGCGTATTCATAATCCCAGCTGCTGCCGGTAAAAGTGCCTGTGTCGGGATCTATATATTCCTTGAAGTTTTCTTTATTTCCTGTTTTATGCCAGCTATGATTGCCCGTAGCAGGCACGGTTCTGGTATTTTTATTTGATTGTCCGCACCTTGAACATGTGCATTCTTCTAATCCGTCTGAACCGCAAGTCGGAGCGGTGACTGTAATCCATTTCGTATAATCATGTCCCAAAGCACCTACTGGTTCGGATTCTTCAACTCCGCAAACTTTACAAGTATGAGTATGTGTTCCACCGTTTGTACAGTCGGGTTCATCTTGGGCGGATTTATAGGACCAATCACCGAAACTGTGCTTTCCTGTTGCTGCAATAACTGTATTCTCATTCTGTTTTGCGTGACATACAGAACATTCTTCATGCTTTATACCCGTAGCAGCACAAGTTGCATCTTTATCAATTACTTCTGTCCAGGTATGATTTCCGGTTGCAGGAATAGATACAGAGGCCTGCTTTTCTCCACAGGAAGAACATTCCTGATGCTTACTGCCATCTTCGCCGCATGTAGCCTGTTTATCAATAACTTCTACCCAGGTATGAGTGTGAGCCGTCTGCTGGTTATTGTTTCCGTTGTCATTATTCGTCGTATTATTGTTATTGTTGTCATTATTCGTCTGATTATTGTTGTTGTCGTTATTTACTGTCTGCGGGGTATTATCTGAAGTTTCTTTATTGTCTTTGTTATCTTTGGAATCCTTACTGTCTTTAGCATCTTTATCCTTGCTGTCCTTGGAATCCTTTGCGTCTTTATCCTTTGCGTCTTTATCCTTCGCATCCTTGTCTTTAGAATCCTTGTCGGCATCTTTGTCCGCATCTTTATCCGCATCGTTATCCTTGTCGGCGTCTTTATCTGTATCTTTTTGGGCAACCTGATTCTTATCCTTGTCATCTGTCTCTTCTACAGTATTTTCTTCAGGTTTATCAGCCTTTACAATTTCAACACCGTTTTTGAGAAGTTCAATCAATCTGGGAACAGCTTCCGAAGGAAGGCTCTTATAGTCTAAAAGCCATACAACATCCTGATCGTCCGCAAGAACAAACTCCGAGAAATCATCGCCGCCTCTGATGAGTGCGCTCTGACCTGCATAAAACTCTTTTTCAACACCGTTATACTCTCCGGTTAATGTCTTTAACTGCGCAAGAACTACACCGCTTTCAACCTCAAGCAGTGTATAAGTATATCCGTCATCACCCTTGTAAACGGTCATTCTGAATCGCGTTCCTCTTACAGACATTGTGGAGTTGGGAGTATCAACCTGATATGTATCGCCGTCTCCGAGTTTTGCTGTAAGAACGTTTAATTCGGAACCTTTATCGAGAACAATCTTTAACTTGTTTCCCTGTTTTGATGAAGCAGCTTCAAGCTTGAAATGCGTATTCTCGTCCGCATAAACATACTTATCATTGTTAAGACACAGCGTAAGTTCGGAATCTTCCATTACGCTTACATCGTCACCATCAAAAAGACGCTGGCCCTTATATGCCTGACCGTTGTTTTTCTGACCGATAATATTTACAATTCCTTTAACATCGGCAACAGAAATACTTCTGTATTTGTTTCCGCTGATAATAAGCAGTATTGCCGCAACTACGGCTACAACTGCAACCACTCCTGCAGCTGCCAATGTTATTTTTCCTTTAGTGGTCTTTAAAAATTTTTTCATTTTCCCTCCAAAATGTTCTACGCTTACATTTCATTGAGTTCAGAATTCATTGTTTTAAACGAGTTATCATCTAAAAGATCAAGCAGTACTTTAACTACTTCGGGATCGAACTGTTTTCCTGCTCCCTCTTTTAATTCATTAACTATCTTTTCAGCCGGATAAGCTTTTCTGTAGCAACGGTCAGAATTCATAGCATCAAAAGAGTCCGCTACATTTATAATCCTTGCAACAAGCGGAATATTCTCACCTGCGATACCTTCGGGATATCCTTTCCCGTCATATCTTTCATGATGATATTTTGCCCCTTCCACAATGCTCGGAACCGAACTGAAATCTTTTAGGATCATTGCTCCGTTAGTCGTATGTGTTTCAATCACTCTTCTTTCTTCATCGGTCAATGCGCCCGGTTTGTTTAGAATAGAATCGGGAATATTTATTTTTCCTACATCATGAAGAAGCGCTATATAGTAAATATTATATAAATCATCCTTTTCAAAGCCCAATCTTTCCGCAAGCTTCTTGGTATAAAACGCAACTCTGATGGAATGACCTCTTGTATAACGATCCTTGGCATCGATGAAATTGGTGAACGTCTTCATCGACTGAATGATAATCTTCTGATCACGCTCTGCTCTTAATCTGTACTGATGATCCTTTAACGCAAGACCGAAATTGATTGAAGCAAAGATAATTAAGATGAATACAAGCATCCATAAAACATAATACAGGGGATAATCTCTCATATGTGCTTCTGGAGTTGCTTTAAGCACATAATCCGTAATTTCTTCATCCGAATTCGAAAAGAGAATGAATCCGAAAGTAATGGATTCCTTCGGCTCAATAATATCGTTATATCCCTGATTCGGAGTATTATAAATTGTTATGGTTCCGTCATCGTTTTCGTAAAATGAAATATTCCATGAATCGTTTATCTTTGCATTGTTGGGAAGTTTAAGCGTAACTGACCAGTCTTTCAGAACGTTGTATGTGTTGTTGGTAAGGACAGCATCATATTGATTGGCATGAAATCCGCTGTCATTCCAGCTCTTTGCAATAGGCATGGTTATATACATATCTTCATGGCCTTTTACCTCACCGGACTGAACGCATTCTATCTCCGGAATAGTTTTAATTTTGATAACAAGATAAATAAACCCTAATGCAATTATAAAAAGCATTACCGCGCCAATAATAATCGAAACTTTTCGACTCTTTGACATTTGTTTTCCCCTTCAAACTAGTAACACAATCACATACATAGTTATTTTATCATAAAATAAAAGAAAAATACATTCTTTTATATATATTCGCACACCCCTTTTTATTGACTTTTAGACAATAGGGTTTTACACTATTAAAGGTAAAATTTTTCTTGAAAAGAGGTTATTTAATGGAACGTATTTACATTGAAAATGTTAAGGATTATGCAGACAGGGAAGTCTCTCTTGCAGGTTTCGTAGACAACTACAGAGACGGCAAGGCAATGGCTTTCCTTGTACTTAAAGATATCACGGGCAGAGTTCAGGTAACTATCGAAAAAGAACTCCATCCCGACTGGGAAGAAACATTAAGCAGAATCACTCCCGATACAGTTGTCAGAGTTACCGGTAAAGTGCTTTTAAGCGATTTCGTAAAACTCGGCGGAGTTGAAATCATTCCTTCCGCTATCGAAATCGAATCCGTTGCAAGTGCACTTCCCATTGCGAGAGAATATATTCCCGCTACCAAGAAAAAAGCAGCTGTTGAGCGTTCTTCAATAGATCAGAGAATTGAATACAGATGGATTGATCTTCGAACTGAAAGAAACCAGCTTATGTTCAAGGCTCAGACAACTCTTACTGCTGCTCTTCGTGAATTCTTACTCAACAAGGAATTCATCGAAATTCATACACCCAAGCTTATTGCTGCAGCATCGGAATCAGGCGCGGACGTTTTCAGACTTGATTACTTCCCCAACTACAATCTTCCGAACGCTTATCTTGCACAGAGCCCTCAGTTCTACAAACAGATGGCTATGGCTTCAGGTTTTGAAAAGATCTTCGAAGTAGGTCCTGTTTTCAGAGCAGAGAAATCTTTTACCAGCAAGCACGCTACAGAATTCACATGTTTCGACCTTGAGTTTTCATACATCAACGGATGTGAAGATGTAATGAAAATGGAGGAAGATTTAATTACATATGCACTTACAAAGGTTAAGGAAAAATACGGCGATAAAATCAAAGAACTCTTCTCTACCGAAGAATTTGATGCAGAAGTTATCGTTCCCACCACTCCTTTCCCCAGAGTAAAACTTGCAGATCTTTATGATGCACTCGAAAAAGAATACGGATATACTGTTCCCGATTCGGAAAAAGGCGATCTTACTACAGATGCAGAACGTTTAAGCTACCAGTGGGTAAAGAAACATTATAACCACGAGTTCCTCTTCATCACAGATTACAGCGCAGAAAAGAGAGCTTTCTATCACATGCGCGACGAAAAGGGCGTTCCCCAGGGTTACGACCTTATCTGGAGAGGTGTTGAAATCACCACAGGTGCACAGCGTGAGCACAGATATGATGTATTAAAGGCTCAGGCAGACGAAAAGGGACTTACCGAAGACGTTAAATTCTATCTTGAATTCTTCAAATACGGCTGTCCTCCTCACGGCGGATTCGGCCTCGGTATCGACAGACTTACGATGCTTCTTTTAGGACTTAACATAAAAGAGGCAATGTTCCTCTTCAGAGGTCCTTCACATCTCACACCTTAATGATTATTTAAATCGGAGATATTTTAATGAAACGCAAATCAATTATTGCTCTTTTTTTGCTGTTGTCTTTTTTAGTTCCCACGGCATGCGAACTGTTTGAGCCCGAGGAGTACGATTATTACAGTAACGATCCCGCTCAGACCACTACCATAATAACAACACCCGAAGAGCCGGTTAAAACGTACGGATACGCTCCGGGAACACATGATTTCTCTTATGATACCAAACAGTCATACATGATTTACTACGGTGTCTTAAACGACGATATCATTGAAGAAGCCAAGCAGTATGAGGTAGTAATCTTACATCCCAAAATGGGTAACATCACCAGAGAACAGGTTCAGGAAATACGTTCAAGCGGTACAAAAGTTCTCGGTTATATAGCTATCGGTGAAGATTTAAGAACCGCTTACATGACACCTGAAGAGATGCTTGAGGATTCAAGATTTACCGGTGACGGAACAGGACCGCGTGTAGATCCGAGACCAGAAGGTACCGAGTCACTTGACGGAGTAGACCCTATGGGTAACCCCTCTCCCGCCGGTACAGGTTATGCATCTTATTATCTCGATGATAACAATCATGACGGAAAGCCCGATATCAACCCTGTATTTAACTGTGCTTTTACAAACATCGGCGATCCCGCATGGTTTGAAGTACTCGATAATATGACGATAGACGGTGAAGACGAAGTTCCGGGACTTAAGGAAATCCTTTCCGACGATTACGGCAGAGGTCTCGGATGTGACGGAGTTTTCCTCGATACAATCGATACCGCCGCTCCCAACAGATATACAAACGAAACAAGTTACAATATGACAAGGTTTGAATGGACGGGCACCGGAGTTAAAGATTTCTGTGCACTTCTTAAAAATACTTATCCGGATAAACTTATCCTTCAGAACCGCGGAATTTTCTTTTACAATCCCGCTCTTCCTCATTACAAATACAATCCCCGTCAGTATGTGGATTATGTAATGTTCGAAAGTTATCATCTGGATTCGAATACCGATGTACTTTTCTATGAAGGATATTCATCAGACAACCGTTACAATTATGCACCGAGACTTGTTGCAGAAGCTTCACGTCCCGACGGTTTCCAGGTTCTTTCATTAGGATATGCGGAAGGCCCCGCAGAATACGAGCTGAAAGATACTTTGTACAACAATTCCGAAGCAGGCCTTTCGGTACTTTTGGAAGATATGAATATCGCCGAAGAAGCCGGCTTCATGCATTATATTACAGACGGTAGTGTTACAATGGTTAACGACTTTGTAATAGACCACGAAGAAACGGATGATACAACCGCTCCCTTCTGGACCAGCACTTACAATGATTCAACCACTTATCCTTTCGAAGCTCCCGATCCGAGAATCGGTATTCAGGAAGCCATTCCCGTTAACGGCGGAGTCACGGTTCGCTGGGATGTCGCAATGGATAAGAATCATGTTAAATACATGCTCTATTACCAGACCGAACCTTTTGATTTTGAAAACGATCCTTCGTTAAGCTCTGCTCTTTCCAAAGAGCTTGTTAACGGTGTAGGCGCAGGATATGAAAACGGTGTAGGCGAAGGAGTTTATCCCAATCAGGATACAATTACAGGCCTTACATCAGGCGAGACTTACTACTTCCTTATTCGTGCAAGAGACTTATCCGAAAATGCCAACGAGGATGACAATACGGTATATTTAAGCTGTACACCCAAATAAAAAAATAAAACCTGTCCTTTAACCGGGACAGGTTATTTTTATTTAGTCAGAAGACAGACTGTTTCGCAGTGATACGTGCTCGGGAACAAATCCGTTAAGCACATCTTTTCAAGTTTATAGCCTTTCTCATAAAAGGCAGATATATCTCTCGCCAGACTCGAAGGCTTGCAGGATACATATACTATTCTTTTAACACCGTAATTAAGTATAATTTCCAGAGCCTTCGGATTGATTCCGTCACGCGGAGGATCGAGTATTATATAGTCAGGCAGAGTATCAATGCCCTCTAAACACTTTAAAACGTCCCCTGCGATAAATTCACAGTTATCTATACCGTTTCTCTTCGCACTTATCTTCGCAGCCTCTACGGCCTCCTCAACGATTTCTACGCCTATGGTCTTGCTTGTGGCTTCCGAAACAAGCTGGGCAATAGTTCCGGTACCTGTATACAAATCATATACAACAGGTTTTCCGTCTACGCCGGTCAAAAGATATTCCTTAACTTTGGAATACAATAATTCGGCCGCAAGCGAATTGTTCTGGAAGAAAGAAAACGGAGAAATTTTAAAATTCAGACCAAGCAGTTCTTCTTCAAAAAAATCCTTTCCGTAAAGAACAGTACTTCCTTCATCTATAACCGCATCGGCAAGCGAATCATTTTTTATATGCAGAATACCTGCAAATTTACCCCTGGTATTTATGTTTAATAATTCATTCTTCCACTCTTCGAGAATGCCGTCCCACTCTTCTTTGGAATACTTATTACTCCACTGTGAAGAAGTTACAAGGAACACAAGTATTTCGCCTGATTTTCTGCCCTTTCTCACGCATAAATGACGAAGCACGCCTTCATGTTTCATCTTGTGATAATAGGGAATATTTAACCTCGTAAAATATTCAAAAGTGGTTTTAAGAATCCTTCTATAATCCTCATCCACTATTCTGCATTCAAATGTATTAACAACATCGTAAGTACTGTTTCTTTTATGCATACCAAGTGCCAAGGGTCCGTCTTTGTATTCGTCTCCGAACGAAAACTCCATTTTGTTTCTGTATTCGCTTCTGTCCGGACTTCCTAAGATTCCTTCGTATGCATTATCGATATCTGAAGCATTGTCACCTAAGGACTTTTTTAACATATCGACAATCTGCTTCTCTTTTATTTTAAGCTGGCTTTCGTAAGGAAATGTCTGATATGTACATCCGCCGCACTCTTTAAAATGCGGACAGGGTTCAGCGATTTCTTCTGGCGCTCTCTCGATTACTTCTTCAAGTCTTGCTTCCAGAAGACCGTGTTTCTTTTTATTTACCGTACCTCTTATCTTCTGTCCGATGATTGCATTCTTAATCTTAATGTCATAGGTCCCGTTCTCGTCAGAAACTTCAACATGCCCCACATTCGGAAAATCATATTTAGTTACATATCCTTCAAAACTGTCGCCTTTTTTCATGCCTTAACCTTTAAACAAGTATATTTTTAAACACGGAAATTTCGCCGACAGTCAGACCGCCGACGAAATTCCATAAACATCACAAAACAAATATTTAATGATCTTCCATATAAACGTTATAGTAATTTCCTACGCCGTACTCAGGTTCCTGATTCATCGAGAAGATCAGAACGATGGTGTAAATCCAGGGTACAAAAATACTGATAATCGAAATCGGAAGTGCAAGTTCCTTACTTCTGAAAGTAACGAGCATATCGTATTTTTTACGCCATGCCATCGCTATAAGCACGATAGGTAAAAGAAGATCCAAAAGCTGTCCTACTGCGGGAACAACATTTAATGCAACAATAATGCTGGTTCCGAATAATGAAAGTACAAGGAAAGCAATTCCCATGTAATTACGTTTCTTAGTCTTTATAAGAAGGTTGAATTCCCTTCGCGGCAGGACGAATTCCAGATACGTCTGGGCAAACGGAATAAACCCAAGCCATGGATATTTATATCCTGCTTTTTTAGCCAGTTTATAGAGTGCAATGGCAGGAAGAAGATATTCAAGGATCAACATTATAACTCCGAATATCGATGAAATAATTGCACCTATGATTCCCAGAATCCAGATACTTATTCCGAGCATTCCTGCAAGAGCAGCGAATATTCCGTATAAGGAAAATGCCGAGTTGTTCGCAGAATTAAGTCCGTTTTCAATGTTGTACAATGCATCATTGATACCGTTTCCGCTTAAAAGTAAAAATTCCATTATTTAACCTCCTGAAGCTTATTCGTCAAAGGAATCTGCTTCTGTTATTTCTTCAATTGTTTCTGTGGCGGATTCATTGTTCTCTTTCACATAGATGGGATTGTGTTTCATCCCGGGATTTCCGCCGCCTTCATTAAGCGCCATAGCCCATAAATCTCTGCCAACAGTGTTATTCTGATTGAACCAATTCAAACCTATTAAACCGAACATAACAAATCCTCCTTTCGATTTAAACATTACCTTTTCTTTTCTACACGATTATTTTATCGATATATTCTTTCATTACGATTGCCGCTTCATAATCCGGTGTACAGTTAAGCCTTGCAACAACTGCTTTGTTTTTTATGATGTTTTCAACTATTTCAAACTGCTTATCCAGAAGATTTGTATCCCACGAAGGAGATATGATTCTCTGCTGTAATAAAAGTTCTTTCTCGTCTTCCTGTAAATCTTCGGTGAAGTTATCTTTATTTCTCTTAAGTAAAATCACACCGCCGAGTTTATATGTATTTACATCGAATGTATTGCTGGTTCCGCACCACGGAAGTCCGTATACAACGCTCTTTCCGTCTTTTACTCCTAAAAGATTCAAATCTCCGTTTACGGCCTTTACATCAAAGAGTTCCGTCCAGAGCCTTGCGTGTGTGGATTTGCCGGTTCCTGCGCCGGCTGAGAAAAGCCATACACAGTTTTTATAAAGTATCGATGCCGAATGTACCGCAACTATGCCTTTTAAGAGTGCTTTGTAAAGAAATACGGTTCTTATCGCATGGAATAAAAGTTCTTTTTCGGCCACATCCAGATCATTTTTTATATAAAACCTTGCAAGGTTTCCTTTTTTGCTTAAGTGACATTCAACAATCTTTTCAGATTCGGGAAATCTTAAAATATATCTGTCCGCACATTCAGTGGTTTCTACAGCTGCGTCTTTTACTATTTCTTTTCCTTTAAGGCTTTCGGGTGTATCATATACTATTTCCAACCTTAAATCGTCTGCTCCGTCGCTTTTAATAACAAATGCATCGAAATTATCCGTAAGGCAGCTTCCGTCTCCGTAAAAGCCGATTTTTATGTTTGCTATTCCGACCGATTTTATGAAATCAAGATTTTTATAAGGTGAAAATCTTTCTTTAACTTCTTCAGCTGTATCGGTTTCTTCAGAGGTTTTATCTTTTATGATCATAAAGAGCGAATCAAGATATTTTAAAAACTCATCACATCCTGCTTTTATTTCTTCTTTCTCATCCTCTGAAGCTTCATAATATTCAAAACACTTTTCGTAAAGTTCTTCTTTGGAAATATCATCTTTAAGGCATTCCCAGATAAAAGCTCCGGTCTCATTTATTTTTACGCCCCTCATATGGTCTGCAACCATCTGGCCTACAGGTAAAATATAGGGGACGTCTGCTATTCTCTTTAAGTAAAAAGAATCATTTCTAAGCATAAATTCCTCGCTTCTTTATTTGCAATAATTATAGCATTGCCACTTCAAAAATGCTACAATGTCATTGGTCATAAACGTACCCTTAATTGCCTTAATTGAGTGAAATAATGATGGACAATAATCTTTCAGAGAAAATTAAAATAGTGGATTTATTATCCGAAAACAAGAGCGTTCAGCTGCATCCCCAGGGTTACAGCATGTACCCTCTTATTGTGCCCGAGAGGGATGAAGTCATTATCTCTCCGTTAAGAGATCATAAAATAAAAAGAGGCGACGTACTTCTATACAGAAGAAAGAACGATAAGCTGATTCTTCATCGTGTCTATAAGAAAAAAAACGATAAAATTTACTTTGTGGGCGATAATGAATCGGTAGTCGAAGGACCGCTTGATATTTCACAGGTTCACGGAATTATGACCGCCTTTTATCATAAGGGCAAAAAGATAAAAACAAACAATTTCTTTTATTTCCTTTCATGTCAGTTATGGCTATTCTTACTGCCCTTCAGGAAGCCAATCGGAAAATTAATACACAAAGCAAAATCATAAAAAAGCACCTTCACGCAAAAGAGGTGCTTTTAGATTTCGTTTAATTACAGACTTAAGAACAAATTGCTTATAAGAATTACTATCATACATACGGGGCAGACTGCAAGAATCATTACCTTGTAAAGTCCCTTGGCACCGAATTTCTTTTCGCCGTACAAAACTTCTTCTTCCACAAATTTTGTCTTTACGAAATATCCGATCAGTACACATGTAAGAAGTGATACAATCGGCATAATCACGTTGTTTGAAATGAAATCGTAGAAGTCTAAGAACTGATATCCGAATATTTTAACTTTATCCCAAATGCTGTAACCGAATACCGAAGTAAGACCGATTACGATTACAAACAAAAAGCAGATAATTGTTCCTGTGACTCTTTTAAGTTTGAATCTCTCACACACAATAGAAACTATGGTTTCAAGAAGTGAAATCGATGAAGTCAGTGCTGCAAGAGCAACAAGGGCAAAGAAAAATGTTCCTACTATCTGACCGCCCTTCATGGTCTTAAACACATTCGGAAGTGTTACAAACATAAGACTCGGACCTGCATTTAACGCTTCCGAGTTACCGCCGCTGAATGCAAATACCGCAGGAACAATAATCATACCTGCAAGAAATGCA
>JAFYHV010000061.1 GCA_017538995.1 Lachnospiraceae bacterium
CACACCATTATACGAATCGAAATATTTGGAATATTTTCTGAGCATTCCAATCGGGTCTTTAATATCCTCAGCAGCTCTTTCTTCCGGAGTCCCGGATTGTTTTACCCAAAAATCATATGCATCAAATTCCCAAGCTTTTTTATTTTGAATGCTATAATCTCTCATATACTATTCTTACTCTTTCACTAAAACTATTTAGAAAAACTGAAATCTTATTCTTTATTGTTTCGTTTTGCAATTTTCTTTTTCTTTATCAAGATAACAATAAAAACAATAATTGTTATCAAAACAAATCCTGCAGTATAGTTTATAAAAATATCTCGATACGCTGATTTTGCTAATTCTACTGTAAGCCCTCTCAAATAGACATATAAAAAAATTAAGAGCATAGTCGGAACATAAACAATTATCACCTTCAAGAAAAAAAACTTAATACGCAAAAATCTGATAAGTGCATATGCAACTACTACTACGAGAACAATAACCGCTCTGTCTAATTCATGCCAATTCCCAGAAGGATCTTCCGTTATCCCTCTCACAAGATAGATTACGCTATTAATGATGGTAGCTAAAGTATAAAGGCCACAATACAAGAGAAGAATATTTTTTATATATTTGTTCCATATTTCTTTCATAGGCATATCTTTCATCCCTTTAATCAAACTAGTTTAGTCAGTAAAACCAAAAGTTTGTATTTTAACTCAATTCCTGTCATCAAATATCATTTCTGAATTTGGCGAAAACAATTCATCTTTTGTCCACTCAACAACACCTTTTCTTGCCACTATAACACGGAAATTGTCTGCATCGTCATAATCATCCCACACATGTAACAAACCATAGCTTCCTGTAGCTACTTTCGCTATTTTTTCAAACGTCTGTAACATTTCTTCAGCTTCTGCTGTTTTGTGGTTTGTGCATAAAAAGAAGTTTATAGTTTTAATGCCATTCTTTGATATTATCTGTATCTCGTTATATTTCAAATTGGAAATAATATTATCAACTTGAGAATAAATTGCTTTCTCATCAATTTCAGTATGCAAATCTTCATCTAAGTATGTAGGAATTATTACCAACCAGCCATTTATCTGTATCATTTTTTGGCCTCTTCAAAAAGTTTGTATTTCATCTGACTCAAATGTATTTTATCAGGAAATACTTGGTTAAATTTTCATCTTTGTTTTTACGCACATATTCCACTTCGTATCCGAGTTTTTTATAAAACTCAAGAGCCTGGAATCCGTAAGTCGTAAGATTAATCTGCTCTCTGTTATCGTCTTTGAAAGCCTCTTCCACTGCCCCAACAAGCATGGAACCAACACCGGATTTGCGATACTCTTCCAAGACAATCAGATCTCCGATATGGACCTCTTTGTAGTAGGCATGCCCCTGGATAGCACCTGCTATTTTATCTCCGTCTTTTGCCACAAAGCAGTAGCTGACATAAGCCGTATCTATACCTTTTTTCAAGGCAAATTTAGTGAATTCTTCACCTACAAGTTCTCCGATTACTCCGTCTTCGTCTTCGGTTCGTTCTATCATAAAAGACATATCTGCTATTCCATCCTCATTAAATACCAAAAAACTTTATCTACATCATTCGCACTTTTTAAACTCATAGCTTTTGGCTATGCATTCAAAAGTACCATCTCTAAAATAAAACAAAAAATGTTTTAACTCATCAAGCGGCTGGCTGCTTACTTCAATAGGATTAGGGAAATTGCTCTTCCAATCAGAGTCATGGATAACGTAGAATTCACCCCACTTAACTCCGAATTGCTTATATCTTGACTGATTATGAATATAAAATCCTTCTTCATTCGGACTGCCATATAGATATTGCAAACAATCACGAAATGTTAGAATCGCTTTATCTCCCTCGTTGTATGTTTCAAACAGAAATGCATTTAAAAAGAACTCGACAATAACATCGTTTCCGACTACAGATATTTCTACCTCCGGAGCATTAGGTTCTGCATTCCAGTCTTTATTTATTTGCTCAAATATCATAGGTACCTTCCCTTGAGTTTTTGAAAAACTGTATATTAAAACGCCGCATAAAAATGATCTAACTCATTCATTTCCACACTATCAAATAACGTTTTTAACATATTTCTCTTAGGATCTTCTTTATCTGTCACACTATTGAGGAAAACTGTAATTTTCCCCTCCAAAGTTGCTACAATTGTGTTATCTTTTATACGAAACCTTTTCCAACAGAATCGGCGTAGTGTTTATGCTCACCCACTTAACCGCCATATTCTGTAAAACTCTTACATCTCCCTCATCTTTTTTACCAAGTTCGAACTGATTGACTGCTTTTGCAGATTTCCTGACCCGTTCCATATCAGTGCTGTCCAACGGGGTTCCCATACCAAAATATTCCTGAAGCGCTTTCAGCATCTTCCGATAATCACTATCCCAGTTCACACCGCCGTTTCGGTAGATCTCATCTCCGATTCTTCCGGTGAGCCGGATCACTTCGCCCTGAACCGTCGCACACTTTCCGCTTGCCGGGACCAGATAATCCCAAAGGGCCTCATATTGCTCCCCGGCAGACAGAGACGTGTCCACCAGGATCTGAGATACGCCGTCATGCCGGATTACCGGCTTCACCGGTGTTACTTCAAACAATTCATAAAGCCTGTCCATTGCCGCATCGTAATCCGTACGGTTTCCGTTGGATTTTCCGTTTTTTCCGAATTCGTAATCCTTACCGAGTTCTTCTACGATCTTTTTTGCATCTTTTGTATACTGAGCGCCGTTTTCCAAAAGCATTTCTGCCATTTTACAGCAAGGGATCAATCTATTCACTCTCAGATTTCTCAATACCCAATCCAACGGTGTTTTGTCTGATCCTTCATGTATATTGACATTCACATCCGCACCATACGCAATTAATAACCGTACATTTTCCACTCGGTCAAAACGGATAGCTGCGTTCCACGCTTTCCAGATTATTTTCCCGTGAGTATCTGCCCCTGCCTTCAATAACCCCTCGAAATTGGTATCTTTCCATCTGGCTCTTTCGGTCAAAGCACTTTGTCCGAACTGGTTAACACCATTAATATCCAATCCCTGTTCAACCAGCCACTGATAGAATTCCGTGCAAGGCGTATCGTAATAAAATGGAGTAGTCCATCTGTCATCTTTTTTGAGATGGGCTGCGATTGCGCATTTTTCGTAAACTTTTTTTAGTTTCTCAAGATTGCCTTCGCGCATCAGTTCCGGAAAATTCTCAGGAAGAAATTCTTCCTTATCACCAAGACTCTTTATATAATCCACTTGAAAATGAGCCTTATCCAGAAACTCGCCAATATGGTTCTTCAGGTCAAAATCCACATCTGTTACAATCGAAGCTGCTTTAGACAGAAACTCTTCTGCCTGAGCATATTTTTCTTTATAGTACAGTGCATACCCCATCTGATAGTGCCATACAGCCTGATCTTCACAATCCTTTTGGATTGATTCAAGAGTCTTTATGGCTTTCGGATATTGCTTTGACTCATTATATGCATTTGTCAGTTGCAGATTCATCTCCGAATCCCTTTCATCTTCAGGTACTGCCAGGATTAGATCTACAATCTTGCGGTAGTATCCCTTGAATGCAAGATCCTTTATCTGTTTTTTCATCTCGTCTGTCATGTTTTTAACTCCCGCTTTTTGAGTTGTTGCATTATACTGTTATATGATTTGTTTAGAAAAACTGTAATTTTCCTTCTAAATTATCTTCCAATTTTCCTGATTAATTCTCACCTGTGAATTCATACACTACATTTATGTGTGTCGCCTGTAACTTATTATTAACATACTGTAAAAAACTGATGCAGAAATTTGACGGATGATATTTGAACTTAATTTGTATTTCAAAAACAGACAGTTTTACATCTGGATACGTTTCCTTGTACTGCTCACTATCCACATACCAAATATAAGAATTCAGTTTGTCCTGAAGCAAAAACATATGATCCTTTTCAATTTCATCTGTAAATTCCCAGTGATCATATAGCTGAAGTATCAGTTTTTCCTCTTCATAGGCAATCCCATCTATAACTTCAGTATTATCTATAGCCATCTTCAATCACGCTCCTACAATTAAATTTAAAAAATTCATTACGATTTACCGTTTCATCTATGTAGAAATACTGAAATATTCTTAGTTAATTATCTTGAAATATAATTTTTATTCCTTTGTCATTCATTATTCTTTTGATAATCTTCCAGATATCTGTTCATCTGCTTTGACTGCGAGAGTTCAAACAGATATTCTATTACAACCGTTAAAGCATAAATAACCGCTATTCCAAATGCTATACTTAATACCACGCTGAGCCTTTCGGACGGTATGTTTTTCGATGTAAAAACAAGTGCCATTACTACAGCTTCTATTATCGTGATACGGATAATGTGCCGAATTATCATACCAGACATTTTAACTTCCTTTTCGGAATATAAAAACAGACCTGGAACAGTACCAATCAGCGAATAAACCAATGGCGATAAAAATGCTTCGTAACTGAATGTTCTGCCTTTATCAAACAAAAGACCTACCACCATTAAAAAAACGGTGATAAGCGTTACAAGGATAAAATATGTTTTTAGCGCTTCTATTATCCTCTCTTTAAATTTCATCGTGTTTCCTCACCTTTTAATGCACTTTTAAGATCGAGTACATACTTTCTGGATATTACAATCTGTTCACCGTTCTTAAGAAGTGCCGTGTATCTTCCGCTGAGTGCAGGCTTTATCGACTTAATCTTCATAAGATTCAAAAGCATGCCTTTTTGTACTCTTATGAAGGTTTTTCCTCTAAGCATGTCTTCAAGTTCGTAAAGCTTAAGCCTAACCTCATAGTTATCTTTCGCAGTATAAACAAAGAGTCTGTTATCAACCGATTCCGCATAAAAAATATCAACAAGCAGAATCTCAACTCTCTGACCTTCCTGCATTGTACTTAACTGACCTTGCCTGGATTTTACGAAAGAGATGATTTCCTCAATATCATCCGTAACCTTATGACAGCGGATTTCCAAAACTTCCGGTTCTTCGTTCGGAACACGCTTAACGTTCAGTTCCATATCTTTCTCACTTTATGATATTTTCGTAAGTCAAAAATCCAATCGTTACACAGTTAAGTATAACATATTTATCTCAATAAAACTGCCAGCAAAATCATTGCTGTTAAATTTGCAAGAAAATGTGAGAGACTGCTGCACCAGGCATTCTTTGTCTCTTTGAAAACAAGTCCGTAAAATATCGAATTGATAAAAATCTCGGCCATGTCCAAAATGACAATCAATGGATTGTCAAATGCAAAATGACACATCGCAAAAAGAAAAGATGTAAGTACTGCTGAAGGAAGAAATCCTAAACTTTTCGAAATCTGTTTCTGAAAAAAAGCCCTCCATGCAATCTCTTCTCCGAGAGCCGCAATTATCAGTTCAATAATCAGAATTATTATTTTCGAAGGATTAAGAAAATCTATTCTGTTTTGCACATGCTGAAGGAACCCCGGAAAGAATATTTTTTCGGGTATGACCGTCAAAACATTTATCAAAGCGGGCATAAGCATGAGCATAATAACTTTGGCGCTCTTTATGTCTTTGAAAAAATCCTGTATGCGAAGACCTTCCATCTTCGACTTTGTAACAAAATTGACTATAAAAAATCCGGCTATTCCCGCAATAATTGTCAGGCCTGAAAGTTTTACTGTCTGTCCCTTAAAAGTAATCGGCAAAAGATTTGAAAATGAAAAAACAGCCATCAGAATCAAGAAGATTATTGCGCATCCTTTTTTTGTTTTCATTAAATATCCTCCAATCAAAAAAGCTTCATATTCAGCCTTTGTTAATGAGACTATATATGAAGCTTATTGTCTAAGCAATCGGTTCGATTGTAAGATGCATTTTTCTTTTGTAAGATGCACATAATCTATTTTTTCTTTTGAAAATACTTTGCCCAAAATGGGTTTTCGTTATCAAATATGGCAATTATGTAACGCCTCATCAATAAAATTCATAAATTCTTATAACCCCTTCTATTAATCAAAACTGAAATATAACCGTCTATATTCTTAATTTGTAATCGAGACCTGTTAATGGCTTCAGAACACTAGAGATAACGTATGGTTCACTCTATTTCCTTATTCAAGACGACATTAAGATATTCGTAGAAGTTATCTGACACTTCCTCGATATAGGGCAGCAGTTCCTCTTTGGGTATTATCTTACCCTCATCCTCATATTCTTCCGTAATATCAAAGAGAGTCTCATGGTCTATTTGGACAACGGGACACTTCTCATCGTCAGCGGAAGCCGACAGGTCAATACAGCGGAGATAATAGTCATCGCTGTCCCAGCCAAAGGGCAGGTAACCATTTCTCACCAAGTGTGGATTATATGCATTTTCTATGGATTTGAATGGATTTCCTATATCGTTTCTTCCGATCAAGCCGTCAAATCTATGATGATAAGTGGTCAAGAAAGCTCTAAGGCATTCGGGAAGGGTAACACCAAGTGTTTCTTCGAGTCCTCTGATGTCATTATCCGTAACGGTGGAAGGGATAAGTTTCCACACCTGCCAGCCCTTGCTCGTAGGAAGTTCATAGGCGACCATCTCCGAAGGGATCTTCACTCCCGCGACAAGAGCTTCACTTACGGACCTTTCTTTTTCGTAGTATTTCTCGAAAAAATCCTTCATAAATATCTTCTTATCTTCACCTGTCATGTTCCCACCTCCTGTAAGTTAATCTATTTAGAAATATTGCGATTTTTCTAAATTTATACTGCCACAAAATTTTACTTATCAATTTTCTTTATCATTCTGACTATCGTAATCGGTGTTGATATTTCTTTTTGCTACATTCCTCTTATTATGCTTAAGTAATCCTGTCTCTGATCGACTACAGCATAAATAGTTACAATCTTTTTTTCATCATCTATTTTGTAGAATACCAGATCCTTTTCCAGAATCAAAACTTTAAATCCTTGACGTCGCAAAACCGGATATCTGGGATCTTCGCCAAGATAAGGATTGCTCCCAAGTGAATTGATGGATTTTTCCAATTCATCAAGTTTTTTTAATGCTGTTTCGGCGCCAAATTTTTGTGCAACATAAAGGATTATTTTACGAATTAAAGAATCTGCAGTATCCGTTCGAATCACTTTATATTTCAAAACTTGCCCTCCTTCAACATTGCTCTTAAGTCATCAAAGGTGTCTTGAATCGGAGCCACTCTTCCGCTTCTAACATCCTCATCAGCCTCCGCAAGAATCTCAAGCAGCTCAAGTCTTGATTTCATTCTTCCGTATTCCTCGTATGATAACGAGACTGTATCACCTCTGCCGTTTACAGTTATTATTACAGCCGAATTGTCTTCATGGCACTGTTTTGATATTTCATTGTAATGATTTCTTAAATCAGCCGATGGCCTTATTGTTTCCTGTAAAGAGAACATAATAATCCCTCCCTTTAGATTTATGGTCATATTATATCATAATTTGTCTATGCTTTGAAGTAGTGCAACAAAAAAAGCCTCCCGAGAACTTTCGGAAGGCCTGATTTTATGATTATTACTTGTCTAAACTCTTCATCGTCGGGA